>NZ_AHBC01000056.1:0-43131 GCF_000236625.2 Halomonas sp. GFAJ-1 | reverse complement strand
TGGCGATGGCTGCCAATAGTACACCCAGCAGCGCGAGATCAAACATTTACGCCACTTCCTTTAGCTCCTGGGTACGTAAACGGTCCAGCTCTTTGCGCTGCTGCTTGCTGTGCCTTTCGCTGCGTGCCAGCCGTGCCTTCAGCCGTACATAAACACCTAGCATAGCGAGCATGCCTAGGATGACACCACAGGCTAACGTTGCCAGCAGCCATACAGAAAGAGAGACTGGCGGCAGTTCTAACCAAATGAGATTTAAGGCGACGGTTTGCTGGTTGTTGACGGCAAACAGAATGCCAACCAGCAGCACAACCAGCAAAATGACGGCCAGAATCAGCCCTTTTATCCAACGCATGAGAGTTTCCTAGTCTGTGACGTTCAAGGTGATGCTATTGTGTCTGAGTCTGGAAGCGACGTCATCCCGCAGAAGGTCTGATATGCATGTAAGAGCACGCGCCGCTCGGCTAGTAGCCCAGTGCACGGCTTGCATCTACCTGCTCGCGTAGCTCCTTACCCGGCTTAAAGTGAGGGACATATTTACCCTCTAAATCGACAGGGTCGCCGGTTTTAGGGTTACGCCCTACGCGTGGTTCCCGGTAGTGCAGCGAAAAGCTGCCAAAGCCGCGGATCTCCACACGTCCGCCGCTAGCTAAAGCGTCCGTCATATCATCCAAGATAATACGCACCGCCGTTTCTACTTCTTTAGCGGATAGCTCCGGTTGCCGCATTGCGATTTGTTCGATTAATTCAGATTTGGTCATCGGTTGGCTCCCTGCGAACTTATATGGCGCGTTGATGCTTGCGACCTCGATAACATCGAATCCAGCATACTGCGCATGCCGATATAAAACAATTCAGATAAAACAAGGTACTAGGTTAATTAGTGTGTAACTGAATTACAGCATAGGCGAAGGTTGCCGCTGGCGCGACCCTGTGGCTTAGGTATACTGGCATTTCATTTCATCTATCCCGAGAGGCTGACGTTGAGCGACGATACTTCACCAGCAGCAATACTTCGCAAGCGACTTTACTGGCACTCTCGCCGCGGTATGTGGGAGCTGGATCTGCTACTTATTCCTTTCCTTGAAAAACGCTTTGATACGCTCAGTGAGGATGATCAATTAGCGTATGAGCGGTTAATCGAAGAAGAGGATCAAGACCTGTTTGTGTGGTTGATGCACCGTGAATGGCCTGAGGATCCTGCACTGCGTCGATTGGTACAAATGATTGTTGAACATGCTGAAACCACCGATAACTCTGCCTATCGCACGCTCTAAGTGTCAAAGCGCATGCCATGCAACGTTGGCGTTAGGGCTTTGTATGGTATTGAGCTGGGTAGTGCCCATAGGATGGGTGGCTGTATTGGTGCTATGCGTAGCGTATTTGGTTTGGCGCCAGTATCAGGCGCAGCCCAGCGGTGATTTGCAGTTGGTAAAGAGTGGTGCTCAGCTTTCTGGGCGTTGGCTGCTGGGAAATGGAGAACTGGGTGAAGAGCGGCCGGTGCGCTGCGATTATATTGGCCCGTGGCTGCTTGGACTTCACTTAGGGCCGCAGAGGGTGTGGCTATGGCCTGATAGCTTGCCAGCCCATAGCCACCGGGAGCTGCGCCGATTATGTCACCGGGCAGGTCGTTAACTGCTGCAAGGTGAGCCTAGATGCAGTGGAATTACTCTGCTGTCCAGGCCAGTCGGTTGAGTAGTGTAGCCCTCGAGACTCCTGACGCTGCAGAGCCGCTAATACGGTTAGCTGGGCAAGCTTCAAGGACTGCTTGAAGCGTATGCTCTCAGGGTGCGCACGCCTCTCGTCCTCATTGCTTAGCGTACTGGCAAGAAACTCTTCTAGTTCTAGCTCAATTTCGACGAGCTTTTCTCGCGCTGTAGCAAGGCTTTGATTGCTACGCACAATCGATACGTAGTGGCTCATCACTTCGCGCATGGCGCTGCGCAGTATAAGAAGTTTTTCAACATCAATAATGCCAGCCTTGTGGCTGGTTTTTGCAGCGTTCCCTTTATCACTCGGCAGGGGGGTGTTGGGCTGGGCAAGTAAATGCTGCGCACAGCTTCGCGCGTATACTAAGCACTCTAAGAGTGAATTGCTTGCCATGCGGTTTGCGCCGTGTAGGCCGGTACAGGCGGTTTCGCCAATGGCATACAGGTTCGCTACGTGGGTGGCGCCTTTGTGATCGGTTGCGACGCCGCCACAGCTATAGTGCGCAGCTGGCACAACGGGGATCGGTTGGCGGGTAATGTCCAGTCCGCGGGTGGCGCAATGGGCTAAAATCGTTGGGAAGTGATGGGCAATAGCCGTCTCACCAAGATGACGAATATCGAGCCATACATGCCCTTGGCCGCTTTGCTGGATTTCTGCGTCGATCGCCCGAGCCACTACATCGCGAGGGGCAAGTTCTGCGCGTGGGTCAATGTCGGGCATGAACCGATGACCCGCTTCATTTAATAAATGGCCACCTTCACCGCGCACAGCTTCGCTGATTAAAAAAGCGGGGCCTTCTGGGTCGAATAAACAGGTAGGGTGAAACTGCTGGAACTCAAGGTTCATCAGCACGGCACCGAGCTCGGCTGCCATTATCATGCCTTCACCGCTGCTGGGAGAGGGCGTGGTTGTGTGGCGGTAAAGCCCGCTGGAGCCGCCAGTAGCTAACACTGTGTGCCGGGCTAGGAGTGTTTTGTAGCGCTGCTGTGTGTCTGTCCCCGTGGCGCCAATGCACTGGCCAGTTTCATCGCTGAGCAGGTTTAAAACCGTTAGGTCACTGCGCTGGGTGATGTTCGGGTGGGCGCTGACTTTGTTCAGCAGCGTATCGACAACAGCGCGTCCCGTGGCGTCATCTGCATGGATAATGCGCCGGGCATTGTGGCCACCCTCTCTAGTAAGATGGTAAGGGTAGCGAGCGGCGGGGTCGGGATCGGGAGTAAACGGTACGCCGTTATCAATTAGCCATTGAATAGCGTCTGGGCCGTGGGTAACCGTGTGCCTTACCGCCTCTTCATTGCATAGCCCGTCGCCAGCAACTAACGTATCACGCACATGGGCTTCAAGATCGTCGTCGGGGGACAGTACGGCAGCAATGCCCCCCTGTGCCCACCGGCTGGCACCTTGGTCATCAACCGCTGGACGCACTAGCGTCACTGAGAGGTGGTCTGCAACCTCAAGCGCCAGGGTTAAACCGGCGACGCCGCCGCCGATGATTAGTACGTCGGATGTTGGCGTGCTCATGGGCCCGCTCCTTTTTCTCACGATCAAGCGCTGTGCGGTAATAAGGCAGGCATCATAGCGTGACCATAATCGCTTGGCGATGTGTGCGAATAAAAAATCGCACGCTAGTCTCGGGATGGATAAGTATTGCGCAAACAAAAAAGCCGCGTAGATCAATTGATCTCGCAGCTTAGTTCGTTTAACTAATAAATGGTGCCCGGAGCCGGACTTGAACCGGCACGGAGTTACCTCCGAGAGATTTTAAGTCTCTTGCGTCTACCAATTTCGCCATCCGGGCAGTGTATCGAAGACAAGGTCTGCCGCTACACTGAAAATGGAGGCTGGAGTCGGAATCGAACCGGCGTACACGGAGTTGCAGTCCGCTGCATAACCACTCTGCCATCCAGCCTAACAAGTCGTTGGAGCGGGAAAGGAGATCGATCGGACTGGCGTTCCAGCTCACGACCCTCTCTTGCTTTACCACGCTATCCAAGTTGGAGCGGGAAAGGAGATTCGAACTCCCGACCCTCGCCTTGGCAAGGCGATGCTCTACCACTGAGCTATTCCCGCTCGACTCGAGGGCGAATTATACGCACCAGGGCGAGCTTGTCAATCAATGAATTTATCAGCAAGCACAAACAGATACTCTCTTTTTTACATTGAGCGGCTGAGGTGTGGCCATGCAGACTTTAGGTACTGAATCATCGACCAAAGGGTCAAAATAGCCGCTGCATAAAGCACCACGACGCCGAATAAGGCGATCTCGTGCCCTGGCGGAAAGGCTAATAAAATAAGGATGGCCACCATTTGCAGCGTGGTTTTGAGTTTTCCGATCCAAGAGACTGCCACCATGCCGCGTTTGCCCATTTCCGCCATCCATTCACGTAGTGCTGAAATGACGATCTCGCGGCCAATGATGACCAGCGCAGGTAGGGTTAATATCAGGGTGTCGAAGCGTTCGATAAGCAGCGCAAGCGCCACTGCCACCATGAGTTTGTCGGCCACGGGGTCCAGGAAAGCGCCAAACGGCGTTGACTGGTTCCAGCGACGAGCTAGGTAGCCATCTAGCCAGTCGGTTACTGCTGCCAAGGCAAACAGTCCTGCTGCAAGCGGCATGCTCCAGCTGAACGGTAGATAAAAAAGCACTACCATTAGCGGGATGAAGACGATTCTTGCCAGTGTCAGTATGTTGGGTATATTCATCGCAGGGCGCGATCCTTGCCGGAGAGTCATGAAAGATGGAGTGCTTGCTGAGGAAGTATTCTATCCCCCTTGGCTAACAGCATCCATGTTAAGCGTCGGTTTATCCATTAAGCGCATTGTAAATTGTTTCTGCAAGAGCAGCGTTAATGCCGGGCACTCGGGATAGTTCATCGCGGCTAGCCTTCTGTACGCCCTGTAGACCACCAAAAAACCGCAGTAGCTCACGCCTGCGTTTAGGGCCAATGCCAGGAATGTCTTGTAGCGTCGATGTGCGTCGCGCTTTATCCCGCTGAGCGCGGTGTCCGGCGATGGCAAAGCGGTGCGACTCGTCCCGAATGTGCTGGATCAAATGCAGGGCGGGCGAGGCGGGGTCCAGCGGTAAAGGGTTGTCGGTGGTTTCTAAAAACAGAGTTTCAAGTCCCGCTTTACGCGTAGTGCCTTTGGCAACGCCGAGTAAAATAATATCCGTTACTTCCAGGTCAGTTAGTACACTGCGTGCCATATTTAGCTGCCCTTTGCCGCCATCAACAATCAAAATATCTGGGGCGATGGCTTCGCCGCTTTTTACACGTTTAAGGCGCCGGGTTAGCGCCTGCTGCATGGCGGCGTAGTCATCCCCTGCTGCCACCCCTTCGATGCGGAAATGACGATAATCGCTTTTACGCGGCCCTTGATGGTCAAATACCACGCAGGAGGCGACTGTCGCTTCGCCGTGGCTGTGGCTAATATCGAAGCACTCAAGGCGCTCGGGAATGTTATCGAGCGCTAGCGCTTTTTGCAGCGCTTCAAAGCGTTGGGTGAGCTGAGTTCTGTTAGCCAACTGAGAAGCAAGCTGCTGCTCCGCATTAGTCATGGCCAAATGTTGCCACTGGGCGCGATGGCCGCGTACCTGGCTGGCAACGCGTATGCGCTTACCTGCTTGCTGGGATAATGCGCTTGCGATCAGGCTGCTGTCTTCAAGCGGGTGGCTGGTGATCACTTCGCTGGGCACATTATGGGGTTGGCCAAAATAGTATTGGCTAACGACCTCGGTGAGTAGCATTTCCGGTGGCAGGTCCAGGTCATTTTTAGGCATGTGGTGTCGTGCGCCAAGCAGGCGCCCATCCCGCACGCTAAGCACGGATACTCCCAGTGCGCCCGGCCGCTGGGCCAGTGCAAAGATATCGGCATCGCCGCTTTCATTATCGACAAACTGACGCTGCTGCAGTTGCCTAAGCTGCTGTATTTGATCACGTAAGCGGGCAGCTTCTTCAAAATTTAGTGCGTGGCTGGCAGTTTCCATTTCGGCAGTGAGCGCTTGTGTGACGTGCTCGCTTTTGCCTTCCAGGCACATAACCGCGTGCTCGACGTCGCGGCGGTACTCTTCCTGAGAGATGTAGCCTACACAGGGGGCGCTGCAGCGCTGGATTTGGAACTGGAGGCAGGGGCGCGACCGGTGGGCAAAAACGCTATCCTCACAGTTGCGTATGCGAAAAATTTTCTGCATGAGGGCTAGGCTTTCTCGCACCGCGCCGCTGCTAGGGTAGGGTCCTAAGTAGCGGCCGTCGTCACGCCGCTGACGTGCTCGCTTATACTCAAGCGCAGGATAAGAGTGGCGGTCGGTCACAAATACAAAGGGGTAGGACTTATCATCCCTCAATAGGATGTTATAGGGCGGCCGCAGCTCTTTGATCAGCGTTTGTTCCAGCAGTAGTGCTTCGGTTTCGCTGCGGGTAACGGTAATTTGAATATCGGCAATTCGTCCGACCATTGCCTGAGTTTTGGTGTTCAGCTGACCACGGAAATAGCTGGCAAGACGCGCTTTTAAACGCTTGGCTTTGCCGACATAGAGGGTGTTTTGCTCCTCATCTAGCATTCTGTAAACACCCGGAGAGGTACTTACAGAACTCAGAAACTGCTTGGCATCAAAAGTCATAACTGGGTGTCGGCGCTTCAAGACGGCAGAGTCTGCGATGGTAGGGCTATCCCAGGCTTGGGTCAAAGCCCTCAACTAGCCCGTGGCGCAGGGCGAGATGGGTTAGCTCAACGTCAGTGGCAACCTGTAGCTTATCAAATAGCCGATATCGGTAGGTATTAACGGTTTTCGGACTTAAATGTAGCCTATCGGAGATATCCTGAACGCGCTGGCAATTAACGATCATCAGGGCGATTTGCAACTCGCGGTGCGATAGCTGGCTAAACGGATTATCTTCGTCCGTAAAGTGAGAGAGTGCTAGGCGTTGGGCAATCTCTTGGCTCACATAGCGGCGCCCATGAAAAACCTGGCGAATGGCATCGGTCATTTCTGCCGCATCAGCACCTTTGCTCAAAAAGCCCGAAGCGCCTGCCTCTAGCATTCGCCGCAGCACGCTATCTTCCATGTGGGCGGTCAGAATAATAACTTTGATATCTACTAAGGTGCGATGGATACGCCGCGTGGCTTCCAGCCCGCCAATGCCAGGCATGCGTATGTCCATAAGTACAATATCAGGTTTCATTGCGCGACACTGAGTAACGGCGTTTTCGCCATCGACAACTTCGCCGACGACCTTAATGTCGGCTTCTTCGTTCAGCAGGTGCGCAATACTGGTTCTCACCAGGTGGTGATCATCGGCGATTAAAACGTTGATCAAAAGGCAGTCTCCTGCATGGAAATCTTCTTGGACACGGGCGCTCGCCCTGTATGTTGAAGCATAGAGTGCCACAGCTCCTGGCAAAGGAGAATTAGAACATGATTGTCTAAGCTTTGTCTTGACGGTGGGCAGCTTCTAGCCTAGTATCTGCTCCGCTGCTGCAACGGCAGTATGTGGGGCCTTAGCTCAGCTGGGAGAGCGCAACACTGGCAGTGTTGAGGTCAGCGGTTCGATCCCGCTAGGCTCCACCAAGATTCATAAAAAACGCCTCGCTGACACTAGCGAGGCGTTTTTTTATGTCTGTCATATTTTTATATCTGTCAGTTTTTATACCTGCAGTGCCTATGTATCAATGGTTTGAGGCACTTTGCTTGGTCAAACCGTCACTGCAGGTTTACGGTAGTTTTTTGCTAATCGTTAACTTTGCCAAGTAGCAAGAACTCTATCAGTGCTTTTTGGGCATGCAGTCGATTACCCGCTTCTTGCCAAACCACGGCGCGTGGATCGTCAAGCAGCGTATGGCTAATCTCTTCACCCCGGTGAGCAGGTAGGCAGTGTAAAAACAGGGCATCTGATTTGGCGGTGTCGAGCATTGCCTCGGTGACCTGGAAACCAGCAAAATCTGCTTCGCGTTTGGCCTGTTCTTCCTCTTGCCCCATGGAAGCCCACACATCGGTGGTGATTAGATCGGCATCCTTGGCGGCGGCTTGTGGGTCATGGAGTAGTGTGATGCAGTCACCGGCAGCGGCCATAATATCGGCGCGGGGTTCATACCCTTTGGGGCAGCAAATGCGCAGTTGAAAGCCAAATTGGCGTGCCGCGTTAATCCACGAATGGCACATGTTGTTGCCGTCGCCTATCCATACCGCTGTGCGGTCTTGCACGCTTCCACGCAGCTCGGTCCAGGTCATAACGTCTGCTAACAGCTGGCAGGGGTGATAGTCGTCGCTCAAGGCGTTGATCACCGGCACGCTGCTGGCGCTGGCGTAGGTTTCCAAGCCTGCGTGAGAAAACGTACGGATCATGACTGCATCGACCATCTCTGAAAGCACGCGAGCGGTGTCTTCGATTGGTTCGCCACGGCCCAACTGGGTGTCGCGGGGAGAGAGAAACAGCGCGTGACCACCAAACTGCGCCATGCCCGTTTCAAATGAGACGCGGGTACGGGTGGACGATTTTTCGAAAATCATCGCCAGCGTGCGGTTAGGCAGCGGCGTATAGACAGGGCCGTTGGCTTTCAAATCGGTTTTGATTTTGATGGCACGCTGAATTAAATACGCCAACTCATCGGGTGATAAATCCAGCAAGGTAAGGAAATGGCGTGTCGCCATGGTGGCTTCTCTCCGCGCAAAAACCCTATCCTAGCGATGCGGCAGGGGATGCGCAACGCGAGCAGCATGCGTAGAATGGCCTCTACAAGATATGGCTGAGTAGTTTGCTCAAGTATTGGCTAGCACAGCAAGGGGAGCAACACTTGGCCGTAGGGTTAAAGCCGGTGAGCGAATTGCGTAAACTGGCTTGGATCACATTATTGTTTTAGGAGCATACGATGAGCACGACAGCCGAAAATATTCAGCGCCAAATTAGCGAAAACCCGATTCTTATCTACATGAAAGGTTCTCCGCAGCTACCCCAGTGCGGTTTTTCCGCACAAACTGTTCAGGCACTGATGAGCTGTGGCGAGCGTTTTGCGTTTGTAAATATCTTGGATAACCCAGATATTCGCGCTGAGCTGCCAAAAATTGCTAACTGGCCGACGTTTCCGCAGCTGTGGGTGGAAGGTGAGTTAGTGGGCGGCTGCGATATCGTCATAGAGATGCATCAAAATGGCGAGCTTGAGAAGTTAGTGAAAGAGGCTGCTCAGCGTGCGGGTGCTGCCGAGAGTGGCGATAACGCATAATGTAACGCCGTGCCTAAGGGCTGTGCGGTTGGCGGGCGTAAGCCCAGCCGCTAGAATGGTGTTTCGTCACGCATAGACAGTCAGCCCGCCAAAGGAAGTTTTGCTCAATGAGCTATCAGGTTCTGGCCCGCAAATGGCGGCCGCGTACATTCCACGAGCTTGTGGGTCAGGCCCATGTTCAACGTGCCTTGGTCAATGCCCTTGATCAAGGCCGCTTACATCATGCCTACCTATTTACAGGTACTCGCGGTGTGGGTAAAACCACATTGGCGCGTATCTTGGCTAAGTGCCTTAATTGCACTGCCAATGGGCGAGGTGATGAAGGCATCACGTCAACCCCTTGTGGCCAGTGCGACAGCTGCAAAGCGATTGACGAAGGCCGCTTTGTTGACCTAATCGAAGTCGATGCAGCGTCACGCACGAAAGTCGAAGACACTCGCGAACTGCTGGATAACGTTCAGTACGCGCCCACTCAAGGGCGCTACAAAGTGTACTTAATTGACGAAGTACACATGCTCTCTACCAGCAGCTTTAACGCACTGCTGAAAACGCTTGAAGAGCCACCGCCCCACGTCAAGTTTTTGTTGGCGACTACCGACCCGCAAAAGTTACCTGCCACTGTGCTGTCGCGCTGTTTGCAGTTTACCTTAAAGCATATGCCCCCCGAGCGCGTGGTTGAGCATCTAACCTATGTGCTGGGTGAAGAGGGCGTGGCGTTTGATGAGAGTGCGTTGTGGCTGTTAGGTAAAGCGGCCGAGGGCTCAATGCGTGATGCTATGAGCCTGACGGATCAAGCCATTGCCTTTGGCCAAGGCGCGGTGCGTCATGCTGATGTAGCCGCCATGCTGGGTACGTTGGACCACCGGCATGTCCTAGCATTGGTAGAGGCGCTGGCGGATGTAGATGTGCAGCGGTTACTGGCAGAAGTCGCGCAGCTTTCAGAGCAAGGGCCTGATTTCGCGGCAGTGCTTGATGAACTAAGCGCCATTTTGCACCGCTTGGCGGTGGCGCAAATGGTGCCCGATGCGGTAGATAACAGCCACGGTGACCGCGCGCTTATTCAGCAGTTGGCAGGCCGCTTTACCGCTGAAGATATTCAGCTCTATTACCAAATTGGTATTCAAGGACGGGGCGATATGGTGCATGCCCCTGACCTACGCAGTGCCTTAGAAATGACACTGCTGCGTATGCTGGCGTTTCGCCCCCAAGGGGTGCCTAAGCCTCCCCGTACGCCGTTGCCGTTACGCCCAGAACCAGCGGAAGGCACTAATGGGTCAGCATTGCAACCAGCGTCAATGGGTGAACCAGCATCGTCAAAAAAGCCTGAACCTGCACCGGCAGTAGTGCAGGCTAGTCCGCCTGCTCAGGCCGTTGTGCAGGAGGCGCCAACGCCTGAACCTCCCGTTGATAAAAGTGAGCAAGCCCCGCCCTGGTCGCTTGATGAAGTAGAAAGCGCCGCTATGCTCTCTCCAGAGCCAGAGCCAGAGCCAGAGCCAGAGCCAGAGCCAGAGCCAGAGCCAGAGCCAGAGCCAGAGCCAGAGCCAGAGCCAGAGCCAGAGCCGATGCCGATGCCGGTGGCGCAGGCTTCGCCAGCACCAGAGTCACCTGTCCCTCAGGCTGATAGCGTGCTTGACCACCATCAGTGGCTGGCTCGATTTAATGCGCTAGGCTTGGGAGGCCTTACGCGTAATTTAGCGGCGCACTGCCAAGTCGAAAGCGATGATGGTCACACCCTCGTGCTTCGGCTAGATCCAGGGCAGGCCGCGATGAAGGCGGAGGTACATCAGACTCGCATCGAGAAAGCGCTTAAAGCGCAGGGCGTACCCCGTCGTATTGAATTTACGGTAGCTGAACTGGCGGCTGACGTGGAAACGCCGCGTCAGCAAGAAGAGCGGTTACACAAAGAGCGCCATGCTTTGGCTGTTGATCTACTGCACCGCGACCCCAATATACAGAAGCTTCAGCAAGCATTTGGGGCAACGCTTGTAGAGTCAACCGTTAAGCCAGCGTCTGACGTGCGTTCCTAGTCCGGCTGTTTGACTTGCTATGCATATTTTTTAGACCTTTCAGGAGATAGCCACATGTTTAAAGGTGGAATGGGCAACATAATGAAGCAAGCCCAAGAGATGCAGGAAAAAATGCAGCAGGTTCAAGAGGAAGTTGCTAAAGCTGAAGTTCAGGGGGAGGCGGGTGCCGGTATGGTGAAGGTCACCATGAATGGCCGCCACGACGTTAGCAACGTGACCATTGATCCTAGCGTACTGGAAGAAGACAAAGAGCTTTTGGAAGATTTGCTGGCCGCTGCAGTAAACGACGCTGTGCGTAAAGTCGAAATTAGTTCAAAGGCTAAAATGGAAGAAGCAACCGCCGGCCTGAACTTGCCGCCCGGTTTTAAGATGCCGTTTTAAGCTATGCGATTTTCTCCGCTGGTGGAGCAGCTCATGGACGCGTTTCGTGTGCTGCCAGGTGTTGGGCCGAAAACGGCCCAACGTATGGCTATGCACCTGCTAGAGCGAGAGCGTCCAGGTGGACAGCGGCTGGCTTCCATCATTCAGCAGGCCATCGAAGAGGTGGGGTATTGTCAGCGCTGCCGTACCCTGACAGAAGCGGATATCTGTGCTCTGTGCCAAAGTGCTCGGCGTGATGATGCGTTGTTGTGTGTGGTTGAGTCACCCGCTGACCAGCTTGCCATCGAAGAAGCCGGAGGGTTTCAGGGGCGCTATTTTGTGCTACATGGCCACCTGTCTCCTCTTGATGGAATTGGGCCTGATGCCATTGGCTTAGACTTGTTGGAAGCGCGAGTAGCGGAAGGTGCTATAAGCGAAGTCGTGCTAGCAACGAATCCCACGGTTGAGGGTGAAGCTACTGCACACTATATCGCGTCACAGCTAGCACACTACGGCGTTAAATTCTCCCGATTGGCTTACGGTGTACCTATGGGTGGTGAGCTTGAGTACGTGGATGGCGGTACTCTGAGCCGCGCATTCAATGGTCGGCAACCCTTCGCCAGCGATTGACCACAATAAAATGCAAGCGCTACGGCGGTTGTACCAACCTGGAAGTGTCTCTTGTCCTCTTTAACTGCCCCTTTATATCAATGGATTGATAACGCCGAAGCGCTTGATGCGGCCTGCGCACAAGTGGCGGCTGCACCAGTCATCGCCTTAGATACCGAATTTTTCCGAGAAAATACCTTTTTTCCGGTACCTGCACTGCTTCAGTTTACCGCTGGAGAGCAGGCCTACTTGGTGGATCCGCTGACGACTCCCTGCACCGCGGCATTTCGCCAGTTATTGCAAAACGATGCAGTGAAACTGCTGCATGCGTGCAGTGAAGATCTGGAGGTTTTTCAGCACTGGGCAGGCGTGCTCCCATCGCCGCTGGCGGATACCCAGGTGGCGCAGGCGTTTTTGGGTGAAACCCCCGGCATGGGGTATCAGAAGCTGGTAGAGCTGTGGATGGGGGAGACGCTGCCCAAAGAGGAAACGCGCTCCAACTGGTTAGTGCGCCCATTGACGCCCTCTCAGTGTGAGTACGCGGCGCTTGACGTGATCTATCTGCTTAAAGTGTGGTCGCTACAGGCAGAAAAGCTTGAGGAGCTGGGGCGGCTCTCCTGGCTGAAAGAAGAGTGCGCGACGCTGATTGAGCAAGCGGGTAGGAGCGTAGAAAGCGATGGGCAGTGGTTCACCCGCCACCGCCAGCTTTGGCGCCTCTCACCGCGTCAGCTAGAAGCCTACCGTGTGATGACAATATGGCGTGAAGGTGAAACCCGCCGTCGGGATTTGCCGCGTAACTGGCTAATCAGCGATAAGCTCTTGTTCGCAATAGCGGAAGCGATGCCTAAAAATCGCTATGAGCTGGCGGATGTTGAGGGTGTGAAACCCATGTTGGTTAAAAAAGAGGGTGATGCACTGCTCGCTTTATTAAAACAGGCCCACCATTGTGATGAAGGTGACCTTCCAGCGCCGTGGCCAGACCCCATGCAGCCTGAGTTTAAGCGGCGTTTTAAAGCCGTTAAAAAGGTAGTCACCGATAAAGCGGTAGCGCTAGGCATTGCACCTGAGCTGCTGCTGCGTCGTCGTGATATTGAAGCGATGGTTATGCAGCAGCTCGCCGGTGAGTCGCCAGCACCCTTACGTGGTTGGCGCGATGACTGTTTAACTGAAGGCTTACTCCACGCCTTGAAGGAGGCCTCCCAGTGAGCGAAAAGATTCTCTGTGAAGTGTTTAAAAGCTCGCGTAAAGAAGAGATGTATCTTTATGTTGATAAGCGAAAAGGACTAGAACCGGTTCCTGAGCTACTGATGGAAACCTTTGGCAAGCCCATTGCGGTGTTTACGATGATCTTAACCGCTGATAAGGCGCTAGCGCGTGCCAGCGCAGTAGACATCATGGCATCGATTAATGAGAAGGGGTTTTATCTGCAAACACCCCCGGCCAAAGAAGCTTACTTATTGGATGTTCATCGCGCCCACGTTAATCGCCAGCAATGAATTTTCTCGCCCACGCTTGGCTTGCCCATCGCGGCAATGACGCATTTCTGTATGGCAATTTAATTGCTGATGGTGTGAAGGGGGGCGATCTGCGCGCTTGGCCTGAAGCAGTAGCGAGTGGGATTCGTCATCATCGTCGGGTCGATGCCTGGGTAGATGCTCACCCTAGCGTATTAAACGCCAAGCAGCAGGCGCCGCATCTTCAGCGGCGTTATGTGGGCATCGCCCTGGATATTGTCTGGGATCACTTTTTAGCTCGGCGGCAGCTCGGTGATGACGATTACGAGGTTCTGGTGGAGCGCTGTTATCAGCTACTTTCGGCCAGACCTGCTCCTAACCGTCTCGCGACAATGATGCCGCTATTAGTGGAGCATGATTGGCTGAGGGGCTATGCGGATTTCGACTTTACCTGCCGAGCGATAGCAGGCGTTGGTAAACGCTTATCAGGGCCCAATCGCTTGGCTGAATTAGTCCCCTGGCTTAATGAAAATTACCGCTGGTTGAAAGACGATTTTGATACGCTATGGGCAGAGTGCACAGACACGCTGGGCCACCCTGGCACGTCAGGTAAGTGATATAAACGATTACTTAGAAAGGTACTACCAATGCAGCCCACAATGCGCGAACGCTTTTGGGAAAAATACGCCCTTGATGAACTCACGCCCCAAGAGTGGGAAGCGCTGTGTGATGGCTGTGGGCAGTGTTGTCTGTTAAAGCTACATGATGACGAAACGCAAGAGCTGGCTATTTTAAACGTTGCTTGCCGCTTGTTGGATATCCAGAGCTGCCAGTGTAGCGACTATGCGAACCGTTTTGACAGCGTGCCTGACTGTACTCAGTTAACCCCTGCGCTGGTTAAAGAGTTTACCTGGCTACCGCAGACCTGTGGCTATCGACGAGTTGCCGAAGGACGCAAGCTGGCTGGCTGGCACCCGTTACTCAGCAACGATGCTGAGCGGGTGCACAGAAAAGGCATTAGCGTGCGCGGTTTTGCCGTTTCTCAAGATGAAGTGCCTGAGCGGCGTTTAGAGGAGCACATAATCGCTGTTCTTCCCATGTGATCCTTACATTCATCTTGACCACCCGTGTTCTAACCAATGCGCCTCGCGAACGGTTTTAAACAGCCGGTTTACGCGTAGCGCTATCCCAAATTGTCAAAAAGGCTTCTTTAACAGGAGTAGCGGACTTTTGTGCGCTGCTAGCCTTCGGTTGTGGGCGGGTAGAGGCTTTTAAAGGCGCATCCCATATAGTAAGAAACTGTTCCTGGTTTTTCATACTGCTCTCCTGATGTTCACTTAGTGGATAACCGGTCTAGCAATTAGACGTTGGTATATGTCGCTAAGTGGCAGTATGGCGCAAAAATCACTTTATGGAAAGCATTTCCATAAAATCGAGTGTTGATGTGCATGCTGTAAAAAAGCCCCTGAGCCTGCTATTCGCTGGCAGGGCGGGGCTTATTGCTTATTTAATCGGTCACGTTCGGAGCAAGTCCTAGCGCCCAAAGAATAAAAGCATCTTGGCGGGCAGTGTCTCGCCAGGCTTTGAATCGACCGGAGGCACCCCCGTGGCCGCTACTCATGTCGGTATGTAATAAAATGGGAGCTTCACCTTGTTGAGCCTGAGAAACACGGGCGTAGAATTTGGCCGGCTCCCAGTAGCTCACCCGCGTGTCAAACCAGCTGCCTTCGATCCATAGCGCCGGATAGCGTTGCTGAGTGATATTGTCGATAGGCGAATAGCTAGAAATGCGCTGCTCTACTTCTGGCTCCTCGGGATTGCCCCATTCGCTGTATTCAGCGGTGGTGAGCGGTAGCGCCGGGTTTTGCATGGTGCGCAGTACATCTAGGAACGGTACGTCGAGCACTGCCGCGCAGAACGCATGGGGGGAACGATTGAGGCAAGTGCCCACTAGCAGCCCACCCGCGCTAGCACCACAGGCGGCTATGCGCTGGGGGGCACTCACTCCTTTCGATACCAGCAGCTCCCGCGCAGCTAGAAAATCATTAAAGCTATTCTCTTTATGCGCCATTTTGCCCTGTAGGTACCAGGGTTCGCCGCGTTCTCCACCACCACGCACATGAGCAACGGCAAAAGCCACGCCGCGTTCCAGAAGCTCTAGCCGGGCGATGGAGAACCAAGGGTCTAACGCCTCACCGTAAGCGCCATAGCCATAAAGCAGTGTTGGCAGCGCTTGGTCAGCTAAATCTGCACGCATAACCACCGATACAGGAACCTCCTCGCCATCATTGCTAGTGGCCCATAAGCGACGGCAAACCAGCTGTTCCGGTGAGAGGTTGCCAAACACCGCAACACGTTTGAGCAGCGTGCGCGTGCCGCTTTTTAGATCTAGCGAAAACCAGCTGGGCGGCTGGGTGAACGACTCTTCCCTTAACCTTACCTCCTGTGTATCAAAGTGCGGCGAGTCCTCCAGCAGCTGTGAACAAGGTGTTTCAGGTAGCGCAATATAGTCATCCACGCGCGCTTCTTGATGTTCATCTAGTACCAGGCGTCGCAGCACTACCTGTGCGTCGCGATGACTACGCTCAGCCACTATAAGGCCCCATGCAAATGCATCGACCCCTTCTAACGTAGCGTCATCTCGATGGTGAATTAACGCCTGCCACGAAGCGGTGTCTTTACCGAGCTGCTCTTCCGCCAGGTAGTCGAGTTGAAAGTGGGGGCCGGTTTGATTTTGCAACCGGTAGAAGACGCCGGGGCGGTGATCAACACTGACTTCAATGCCGGGTTGGCGGGTATGTAGATATGCTAGTGTAGCTGCAGGGTTAGCGGCGGGGAGAATGGCAATTTCCGTGGTGTCCTTGGAGCCACTATCAATCAGCAGCCACTCTCTAGAACGAGTTTTGCCAACTCCTAGCCAAAACTCAGGATCTTCTTCGCGGATAACCAGTGTGGGTTCTGGCAATTGATCTAGCGCGGTGAAGGGAACCCATAGCCGCCAAAGACTATCCGGGCGCTGGGTGTCGTCAAAACGGGTAAAAAGCAGCGTGGCGCCGAGCACTGTTTGGTCTTCTGCCCAGCAGAGGCTAGGGCCAATGTCGCTCAATAGCTGTTTCGGCTCGCCGTTAGGCAGCGCTTTTAGCCATAGCGTAAAGCGCTCACCTCCCTGAGTGTCTTCAGTCCATGCGAGCCACTGCTCATCGGGCGAAAGTGCCATGTCGCCCATGTCATAAAAAGGATGGCCGGCCGCGCGTTCCCTGACATCTAAAAACAGTTCGCGCTTTTGTGGTTGGCCGTTTGGGTGGCGCCACCAGCACGGGTAGTCATCCTCTGCGCCGGTTTCACTCCAGAACGTAAAGTGGTCTAGCGCTGTCTCAAGGCTGGTGATGGCAAGTTCGCGGCGGGCTAAATGGCTTTCATAAAGTGTATCTGCCAGCGGCGCTAGCGGCGCAAACCATTCGCCATGCTGCTGATTGGCGGCATATAAAAACTCGGCCACTTCTGGCGCTTCGCGCGCTTCTAACCAGTGCCATTGTGGATCATTGGCGCGATAATAGCGCGCAATGGGTGAGCCTTGGTTAACGCCGGGCTGTGCTTTCATAAATTGATAGGTACCATAACGGGAAATCAACGTCGGGTGAGTCCACCCACATGAGGGGTATTATGCTGTTTGCGAACTCAATGTCACTGATGTGGCTAAGTTATTACGGCCTTTCACTGCTGGTACTTGTAGCCGTGTACTTTGCATTAGCGTGGTTGCCGCGCCTGCCGCGGTTAGTGTTGACATGGATAGTGGCGGGTGCAATGTGGATGCCTGCCAGCTTTCGTTTGCCGTTGGTTGAAGAGGGCGAGTTCTACACGGGCTTGGCCCCAGCGGCAATGGTCTCGGCGGTGGGCGTTTTAGAAGGTAGCGCCGCAGGGCTGCGTGGTGGGCTTTTATGGTTGATTTTAGGTATGGCGCTGGGCGCTTGTGTGGGCATAGCGCTTTGGTGGTGGCGTCGCCCACACAATATTGATGAAGCCCCACAGTCGCGTGAGGTGGAAGAGGACCCTATGCCTAACCGCCGCCGCGAACCGGTGATTAACTAATGGCCGGCCCGGCCCTCAAGGAGCCTCTTAATGTGTGAGTTGCTGGGCATGAGCGCCAACGTTCCCACGGATATCTGCTTTAGCTTTTCAGGTTTTTTACACCGTGGTGGGGGCACCGGCCCCCACCGTGACGGTTGGGGTATAGCGTTCTACGAGGAGGGAGGGTATCGCGAATTTCGAGACCCACACCCTTCTGTGGATTCACCCATTGCCCGATTAATTTGTGATTACCCCATCAAATCTAATGTGGTGATCAGCCATATTCGCCAGGCTAACGTGGGTGGCGTACGCCTTGCTAACACCCACCCCTTTACCCGGGAAATGTGGGGGCGCCCCTGGTGCTACGCCCATAATGGGCAGTTAAACGATTGGCAGCAGCTACCTTTGGGCGTTTATACCCCTGTCGGTACGACCGACAGCGAACATGCTTTTTGCTGGCTAATGGGGGAGTTGCGACGCGCTTTTCCTACGCCACCGGCAGCCGCTGAGCGTGTTTGGGAGCGTTTACATATGCTCTGCGAGCAGCTTCGCGGGTTAGGTGTATTTAATTTGCTGCTTTCTGACGGCGCCTATCTTTACTGTTACTGCTCAACAAAACTTGCTCACATCACTCGCCGTGCGCCCTTTGGAGAAGCGGAGCTTTCTGATGCGGAAATCACCGTAAACTTTATTGAGCACACCACCCCAAATGATGTTGTATCAGTGATGGCGACTGAGCCGCTGACCCAAAATGAAGCGTGGGAGCGGATGTTGCCAGGCGAGCTTTTGGTTTGGCGAGAAGGAGAAATTCAAGCTCGTTACTGTCCATAACTGTAACAATCGCTACAGTAGTAATAGCAGATAAATCAGTGGCCGCGCTGCTGATTAACGCACAGGGCTATAAGCTAAAGTTGAAACGTAAGTTTCAATCGATCGTTTTACAGCGGGGTGCTCGTCGTATATCGTTGGCCCTTTGACCTCGCGACAATAACAAGGTCGGTTATACCATCGACACGGATAGCGGAGATTGCCCCATGAGCGAATACGCCAACGCCCCCATTTTACGTGGCCCAGCGCTTGAAGGGTTGGATCAATATGATTCAGTCACTGACGTTTTTCATACGGCGGTAAAGCGCTTTAAAGACAAGCCGGCGTTTACCTGCATGGGAAAAACGCTCACTTTTGCCGACCTTGATCGCCTTTCGGCGGACTTTGCTGCATGGTTGCAGCATGAAACGGACCTTGAGCCTGGCGACCGGATTGCCATTCAACTGCCTAACGTTCTCCAGTTCCCTGTGGCTGTATTTGGTGCACTGAGAGCAGGTTTAGTCGTTGTTAATACCAACCCGCTTTACACTGAGCGGGAAATGGCGCACCAATTTAAAGACTCCAACGCCAAGGCCATTGTTATTTTGGCCAATATGGCTGATAAACTGGAGAAGGTGCTCGATAAGACCGATATCAAGCACGTGTTGGTAACTCAGCTTGCAGATCTCCATGATGTGCCCAAGCGCTGGCTAATCAACGCCGTGGTTAAGCACGTTAAGAAAATGGTGCCTGCCTACTCGATACCCAGCGCTATTGGCTTCCGCGATGCTCTGAAAAAAGGCGCCTCTCTCAGCCACATTGACGTAAGCCGCACTCAGAATGATTTGGCCGCACTTCAGTACACCGGTGGTACGACGGGCATGCCCAAAGGCGCGATGCTGACTCACTGCAATCTTATCGCGAATATGCTCCAGGCACGCACGGCCATTGGTGAGCATCTTACGGACGGTGAAGAGCTTGTCGTGGCACCGCTGCCGGTCTATCACATCTACACCTTTACTGTTAACTGCTTGTTCCTAATGGAAACCGGTAATCATTCGCTGCTGATTACTAACCCCCGCGACCTGCCTAGTTTTGTTAAAGAGTTGAAAGGGTTGCCCTTTACCGGGTTTATCGGTTTGAACACGTTGTTCAATGCGCTGTGTAATCGGGATGACTTTAAGCAGTTAGACTTTTCCAAGCTCAAGCTGACTATTTCAGGCGGTATGGCGCTGACAAAGGCGGCTGCCCAGCGGTGGGAAGAAACCACCGGTTGCCCAATTGCAGAAGGCTATGGATTAACAGAAACATCACCCATCGTGAGCTTTAACCCAACGAATGCTATTCAGTTGGGGAGTATCGGTAAGCCTGTGGCTGGCACATCGGTGAAAGCGGTGGATGCCGATGGCAATGAGGTCGCACTAGGTGAGCCAGGCGAGCTTTGCGTTCAAGGCCCTCAGGTAATGAAAGGCTATTGGCAACGCGAGGAAGAGACGCGCAATTCAATTGATGAAGATGGCTGGTTCCACACGGGTGACATCGCCGTCCTTCAAGAGGATGGTTACATCCGCATTGTCGACCGCAAAAAAGATATGATTCTCGTCTCAGGTTTCAATGTCTACCCTAATGAAATCGAAGACGTCGTTGCTGCTCATCCCGATGTGCTAGAAACCGCCGCGGTAGGGGTGCCCGATGAGAACGCCGGCGAAGCAATCAAGTTATTCGTCGTTTCGAAAAATAGTCAACTCGATGCGGAAACCCTGCGTAGCTGGTGTAAGAAAGAGCTGACCGGCTACAAAGTACCAAAGTACGTTGAGTTCCGTGATGAGTTACCCAAAACCAACGTGGGTAAAGTACTGCGTCGTCAGTTGCGGGATGAGGAAACCAATGCAAGCTAACCGCTGTTAAGCTTGTAATGAGCGCGTGCGCAGCCGCTGTTAGGCGTCACGTTGCTGAAGGCGTTACAATAGTCGGCCTACTCAAAGAGTGGGCCGATTTTTTTAATGTGATGGAAGCCAAGCCAAACGTGACCACCGACACGCACTCCCCCCGCACAGATGCCCAGCAACTCACCGCGCTAAACGAGGCGTTGAGCCATTTGATGTTGCGTGATGCCCAGCGTCTCGAGCGTCGTGTCGCTGGTTTAAAGCGCCGGCTACGGGAAAATAAGCCCATTGACCGTGGTTTATATGATGTACAGCGGGATTTAGATAAGGCGAGACTCCTATTTCAACAGCGCGAAGCCCAGCCAGTGGTATTGAATTACCCCGCCGAGCTGCCCGTTGTAGAGCGGCGGGAAGATATCCTCAACGCCATTCGCGACCACCAAGTGGTGGTAGTGGCGGGGGAGACGGGGTCGGGTAAAACCACCCAGTTACCTAAAATATGTTTAGAACTAGGGCGTGGTCGCCGTGGGTTAATTGGCCATACGCAGCCACGTCGGTTGGCTGCTCGCAGTGTTGCTACTCGTTTGGCAGAGGAACTTAACGTACCGCTGGGTGAGCAGGTGGGCTATCAGGTGCGCTTTACTGACCAAAGCACGCCCAATACGCTGGTTAAGCTGATGACCGACGGTATTTTGTTAGCCGAAACCCAGCACGATCCACTGTTGCTGCGCTACGACACGCTGATTATTGATGAGGCTCATGAGCGCAGCTTAAACATCGATTTTCTGCTCGGTTATCTTAAACGGTTACTGCCTCAGCGCCCTGATCTTAAAGTCATCATCACCTCTGCAACCATTGATGTAACGCGTTTTGCGGCTCACTTTGGCAGCGTGGTTGCAAGCTCTGAAGGTCGTGCTGCTACGCCGGCGCCTGTGGTGGAGGTTTCCGGGCGAACGTTCCCTGTCGACGTGTTTTACCGTCCGCTGGTGCGGGATGAGGAGGATGAAGAGGACCGTACGCTGCAAGAAGGCATACTTCACGCGGTACAAGAAATTGATGTTATTGAGCGTGAAAAAGGCTGGCTGCATGGCCCCCGCGATGTGCTGGTATTTCTACCCGGCGAGCGGGAGATCCGTGAGACCGCCGATACTTTGCGGCGTGCCGACTTAAAAGGCACCGAAATATTGCCGCTCTACGCGCGGCTCTCAAATGAAGAGCAGAACCGAGTGTTCGCGCCTCATCGCGGGCGGCGTATTGTGTTGGCGACCAACGTGGCCGAAACCTCGCTAACGGTGCCTGGTATCCGCTATGTGATCGACCCTGGCTTAGTCCGTATCAGCCGCTATAGCTATCGGTCAAAAATTCAGCGGTTGCCTGTAGAACCCATCAGCCAAGCCAGCGCCAACCAACGTAAAGGGCGCTGTGGGCGGGTGGCTGAAGGGGCCTGTATACGGCTTTACGATGAAGAGGATTTTCTCTCACGGCCTGCGTTTACCGACCCTGAAATTCAGCGCACTAACTTAGCCTCTGTGATTCTATCAATGCTGGCGCTGAAGCTTGGCCATATTGAAGATTTTCCGTTTGTTGACCCACCAGATAGTCGTTTTATCAAGGATGGCTTTCGCCTGTTGTTTGAGTTGGGCGCGGTAGACGAGCAGCAGCGCCTTAGCCCGTTGGGGCGCAAACTCGCCAAACTGCCCATTGACCCCCGGCTAGCGAGAATGGTGTTGGCGGGTGCTGAGCGAGGCAGCCTGCGCGATGTACTGATTGTTGTCTCTGCGCTGGCTATCCAAGACCCCCGCGACCGCCCGGCGGATAAGCGCCAAGCCGCTGATCAAGCCCATCAGCGCTGGCACGACCCTGATTCTGATTTTGTCGCGCTGTTAAACTTATGGCACGGCATTGAGAGTGCCCGAGAGGCGCTTTCCGGCAACCAGTTACGCCGTTGGTGCCGTGATCACTACATCAATTACCTGCGTGTGCGCGAATGGCATGACACCTTCCGGCAACTGCGCCAACTGCTGCGTGATATGGATATCGAGGTGCCTGCCCCGCTGCCCAATGACGAGAACGAAAGCGAAGAGCAGGCGCGGCAAATGCGCCGTAAAACGTCTGGCAAGCTGCACCAGACACTGCTTTCGGGTCTGTTATCTAACGTTGCTACCTTGTTAGAAAACCGCGAATACCTTGGGGCGCGTAATCGCAAGTTGATGATTCACCCAGGTTCCGGGCTTGCCAAGAAAACGCCCAAGTGGTTGATGGCGTTTGAGCTAGTGGAAACCACCAAGCTATTTGCACGCACGGTCGCTAAAATTGATCCGCTTTGGATTGAACCCCAGGCCGAGCACCTTGTGAAGCGAAGCTACAGCGAGCCCCATTGGGAAATGAAGCGGGCACAGGTGGTTGCCTTTGAGCAGGTGGCCCTATTTGGGCTGCCCATTGTGGCCCGCCGCCGAGTGCATTACGGCCCCATTGCCCCCCAGGAGTCGCGTGAGTTGTTTATACGCCGGGCGCTGGTAGAGGGTGAGTTTCAAACCAAGGGCGAATTTTTCATCCACAACCGCGCACTGATTGAGGAGGTCGAGGCGCTGGAGGATCGTGCCCGTCGTCGCGATATCCTAGTGGACGAAGAGACGCTATTTGCGTTTTATGATGAGCGCTTGCCAGAGGATGTTGTTAACGGCAAAGGGTTTGAACACTGGCGCAAGCAAGCCGAGCGCCAAGACCCTGGGCTGCTGAAATTCGATATTGAGGCGCTTAAGGCGCGGCAAGCGGAAGATATTACGCAGTCTCACTACCCGGATCATCTCATCCTGGCAGGGGTGGCTTACCCGGTGAGTTACCACTTCGACCCTGAAGCTGATGACGATGGAGTCACCATTACTGTACCCGCTGCCATGCTGCCCCAGTTACCCGTGCACGCCTTAGAGTGGCTGGTGCCTGGGTTACTGCGTGAAAAGTGTATTGCACTGCTTAAGTCGCTACCTAAAAGCATTCGACGGCAAGTCGTACCGATACCCGATTGGGTAGATGCCGCGCTGGAGATGCTGGTGCCTGACCAGCGCCCGCTAACCGAAGCACTGGCTGAGTTTATTCGACGGCGCTCCGGTACCCGGGTGCATGCCGATGATTGGCGGTTAGACTTACTTGAGCCACACCTAATAATGAATGTACGTGTGGTAGATCACTCAGGCGAGTTGTTGGGCCAGGGGCGCGACCTGCGAGCGCTTGAAAAACGCTTTGAAGCTGCGGCTAGCGCGGGTGCTCAAGCGCTCTCAGAACAAGCCAGCCAAGCGCCAGCGCTGGACGGCTTGCCTGACGAGCCACTGCCCGAATCACGAGTGACTACCCAGGCAGGTATTCGTGTTGAAGCCTATCCAGCATTAGTGGCAGCCGATGAGGACTTCAGGGTAGCGCTTTTCGACCACCCTGCGAAAGCGGCAGCGGCCCACCAAGAAGGTGTTGCCCGGCTGGCAATCGCGAACCGGCCGGAGCAGGTAAAGGCTATTAAGCGCTTGCCGGATGTGGAGAAATGCGCACTGCTATTTGCCAAAGTGGGTAGCAAGCAAGCCTTAATCGATGATCTACTGCTGGCGGTTTTTACTCAGGTGGTGGCGCAGCACCCCTTGCCCCGTTCAGCCAGTGCCCTTGAAGAGCGTTTAAACGCGACTGACGCAGTGCTTCTCGACCATGCAGGCGCGCTTCTTAAAACAGTGGAGGCTGCTCTAAAGGGCCATCTGGCGGTGAGTAAAGTGCTCAAAGGCAAGCTAAACTTCGCGTTAGCGCTGGTCTACAGTGATGTTAGCACTCAGATGCAACGGTTGGTTTATCCTGGCTTCATTCGTGATTCGGGCGAGTGGCTTGTAGAGTACCCGCGTTATACGGAAGCTGCGCTAATTCGACTCGAAAAAGCAGCCCGTGAACGCGGACGCGACCAAATGATGATGCACGATGTCCAAGCACTAGAAGCGCGTTTTGACGCGCGTCGCAAAAGCGAGCGCCGGGGCGACGTAGAAGACCCAGCGCTAGTGGCGTTTGGCTGGTGGATTCAAGAGCTTAGGGTCTCGTTATTTGCTCAGCAGTTGGGCACTAAACTACCGGTATCAGTAAAGCGTCTTGAAAAACGCTGGGAAGAGATAACTAGCGTTTAGAACCCGGCTGGTACAGCGCGCTTTTTACGCACACAGTAATATACTAGTAAGCTTGCGCTTACGGTCGCCGACAGCCAGAGATCGCAGGCTGCTTTAAGGAGAGTTGCATGACAAATGTGGTGATAACCGGTACAGGGCTTTATACGCCGGAACACGCCATTGATAATGAGGCGCTGGTCGCCGCATTTAATGCCTGGGTAGATAACCAGAATACTCATAATGCTGATGCCATTGCGCGTGGGGAGCAGCCGCCGCTAGCCCACTCCAGTAGCGAGTTTATTGAAAAAGCATCCGGCATTAAAAGCCGCTATGTGTTAGACGCCTCCGGTATTCTTGACCCTGAGCGTATGCGGCCTAAACTGCCTCAACGTAATAATGACGAGTCATCAATTCAGTGCGAGATGGCGACTAATGCAGCGCGCCAAGCATTGGCGGCAGCCCAAGTGACGCCAAGTGATATCGAACTGGTCATTGTTGCGTGCTCTAATCTAGAGCGTGCCTACCCGGCGGTGGCGGTAGAGGTTCAGCAAGCATTAGGCACGAGTGGCTATGGCTTTGATATGAATGTCGCCTGCAGCTCAGCTACGTTTGCGCTTGAAATGGCAGCCAATGCAATTGCCTCTGGCAGCGTCAAACGAGCCCTGGTGGTTAATCCTGAAATTTGCTCAGCGCATCTAAATTTCACAGACCGTGATAGCCACTTTATTTTTGGCGATGCGTGTACTGCAATGGTGCTGGAACATAGTGCAAGTGCAGTAGCTGAGCTGCGCTATGAAATTCTCGGTACTCGGCTAGTAACCAAGTTCTCGAACGCCATCCGTAACAACGCTGGCTTTTTGAACCGCATTACCGATAGTGACCCATTGGCTCTAGATAAGCTGTTTGTACAAGAGGGCCGACGGGTATTCAGAGAGGTCTGCCCGATGGTGGCGCAGTTAATCACTGATCATCTGGCTTCGTTAGAACTTGCTGGCAGCGACTTAACGCGAATGTGGTTACATCAGGCTAATCGCCATATGAACGACCTCATTGCGCGAAAAGTGCTGGGTCGGGATCCCAGCGAAGAGCAAGCGCCAATCATTCTGGATCGTTACGCAAATACCAGTTCGGCAGGTTCGATCATTGCCTTTCACCTTCATCGCGACAACTTTGCATCCGGTGATATTGGCGTTATTTGTTCGTTTGGTGCAGGCTACAGCGCCGGTAGCGTGGTTATTCGCCGCCAGTAATCGCCTATAGGCTCACGCTTCGTCGTAGAGGTGTTAGTAAAAAGGCTCGAGAAAGAGCGGTGACAAAAGGGGCGTTAAAACGTTGAGAGAGGAATTATCATGCTGAGGTTGTTAGCCAAGCAAGCGCCTGGTAGCCGCGTGCGACAGGGATTGCTGCCTATATTGCTGCTAGCCACGCTAGGCATGGGGGGTTGCGCCAGTACCAGCGCAACTATGGCAGAGGAAGCCCATCCAGAAGACCCATGGGAAGGCTTTAATCGTCGTGTATTTGCCTTTAACGACGTGCTGGATCGCTATGCGCTCAAGCCGGTGGCGACAGGTTATCGCAATGTCACGCCTGAACCGGTGCAAACAGGGGTAGGTAATTTTTTCTCCAACCTGGGGGAAGTGCGTACCGCGATTAACAGTCTCTTACAGGGCAAGCCCGCTAATGCTGGTTTAGCTACCTCACGGTTTTTGATTAATTCAACGTTTGGTGTAGGTGGTTTGTTGGATTACGCAACTCACATGCAAATTACCGCTGATCAAGAAGACTTCGGCCAAACGCTGGCGGTGTGGGGGTGGGAAGATTCGCGTTACTTAATGCTGCCGCTGTTAGGCCCCAGTACGTTAAGGGACACTGCAGGTCTACCCGCTGATATAGCGACTAATCCGTTGTTGTATATAGAGGATGATGTTGTAGAGGTTAGCTTATTGGCGCTTAATATTGTGGATATCCGCGCAGGTCTATTAGACCAAGAAGAGCTTATTCGTGGAGATCGCTACCGATTTATTCGCGATGCTTATTTGCAGCGCCGTCAATTCTTGATTAACGATGGCGAATTAGGTGATGACCCTTTCGCCATGGACGATTTTGAGTTTGGTGACGACGATTTCGCCGATTGAGGCTTAACATGGATCATTCCAAACAGTTGATCGCGGTAATTGATGAGCCAGGGCCAGAACGCGACGCGCTGGCACAAGCGGTTACCTGTGACGGTATGTCGGTGTTTGCAGCAGACAATATCGAGTACTTGCCTGCAGGAACCTCACTGATTGTGGCGCATGCACGTGCGGTGCCGCGTCAGCAGTGGTCGAAACTAATCCTCCGGTTGCCTACGCTAGTGGTCAGCGATACCCGACAAGATGCCGATCTAATTAAAGCGATTGATGTAGGGTTAGTGGATTATATTGTCCATCCACTGCGTCATGCAGAACTCCTGCGGCGCATGATTCGGAAAGCAATAGAGCTGCACGAGCTTGCGTTAGAGCGCGACCGTGATCGGGAGCGTTTAGCAGAGCTCAATGATAGCCTTGAGACGCATTTGGCCTTACTCCGCATGGATCAGCAGAGCGGCGGGCATATTCAGCGGCGCCTTTTGCCTACTCATCCTAAAGTAATTAACGGGGTCTATTACGATTACTGGTTTGCTCCTTCGCTCTATTTGTCAGGCGATTTTCTTGATTACCAGCGCTACAACGAACGCTATAGCACCTTCTATTTTGCTGATGTGTCGGGGCACGGCGCGTCCTCTGCGTTTGTTACGGTGTTGTTAAAATACCTGTGTAATCGGTGGCTTAGCGAGTGGGATGGGCAGCAGCCTGAGCAGCTGGCCCCTAACTGGCTGGCGGCCTTGAACCGGGAATTGCAGGATACTGACATCGGCAAGCACGCGACCTTATTCGTGGGGGTTATTGACCATGAGGACAAGACTCTGCACTATTCGCTCGGGGCGCAGCTGCCTATGCCATTATTGGTAACGAACGGTTCTCTTGTGCGCTTAGCCGGGGAGGGGATGCCAGTAGGTCTTTTCCCTGATGTGGAGTATCCTTCACTCAGCTGTGCACTACCCTCTGAGTTTCAGCTATGGCTATGTTCAGATGGGATATTGGAATGCTTGCCGGGTAAAACGCTCGACACGCGGCTCAAGGAGCTTGAGCAATTAGTAAGCGAAAGTGTCACGCTTGAGCAGTTGCGCGACCGGCTAGCCCAAATGAATGTGCTCCTGTTAGAAGGAGATGCAGACAATGAGGCGAACCAAGACCGCGATGCTTTGCCCGATGATCTAACAATCATGATGGTGAGCGGATTTGGTCATGCTGATTGAAGAAGGCCGTATTAAGGCGGCGTTCGACTCCGGTGTTTTTGTTTTAAAACTGTGTGGCGATGTGCGTCTAACGCTATGCGCAACGCTTGATACTCAAGCACAGCGTCTTGCCGAAACCCCAGGGTTGCAGGCGGTAATGATTGACTTGCGTGAAGCCACTAATGTGGACTCAACGGCGTTGGGCTTTCTTGCCAAAGTGGCGATGGCGGTGAAAGGGCGTTTAGAACAGCCGCCAACCATTATTGCCGACAATCCTGATGTTCGCCAAATGCTGGATGTGATGGGGTTTGCACGTTTTTTTTCATTAATGGAAGCGCCCTTGCAGCCGGAGGCGCCGTTAAACAATGTGCTAGAGGAATTACCCGAAGTGCCAGCTGATGAAAAGGGCCTTCGCGATAGAATCTTGGAGGCGCATCGAATTCTTATGCATATGAATGAGCATAACCGTGAGCAATTTCAACCGTTGGTGGAAATGCTTGAAGCACAAGACACGGCTGCGTTTTAACGTCTCTTAATCACGGTTGGTTGGTTTGTTTTCTGGCACGCCACTCACCGCCATTTTGATAAGCGCTTTTCCCTTAAGCGAACACATTCCCCCTATGGATCACTATTCATAGGGGGGATGTTCGTATAAAGGCGAGGGGTAAACAGGTGCGTTTGGGCGCGCGTTTATTAGCTGCTGCGCAGGGTGCTTAACAGCTCTTCAAGCTTGCGCTGGTCGGCCATAAATTTGCGGATACCTTCGGCAAGTTTGTCACTGGCCATCTCATCTTCATTCATTGCCCAGCGAAAATCTGCCTGCGTCAACGCTTCATTAGATGAGCTGCTGGCGCCCAAAGGTGTCAATTGACGGGGCAGTTCACCTTGGGCTTTGTCGAGTTCATTAAGCAGAGCAGGGGAGATTGTCAGCCGGTCACAGCCAGCCAGTGCCTCTATTTCACCTATATTACGAAAGCTTGCTCCCATCACAATGGTGGGGTAGCCGTGGCCCTTGTAATATTCGTAAATACGCTTAACCGACTGTACGCCGGGGTCATTGGCCCCGCTGAAATCAGCGTTGGGGTCTTTCGCTTTGTGCCAATCCAGAATGCGACCTACGAATGGCGAAATCAGCGTGGCGCCGGCATCAGCACACGCCTGGGCTTGGGCAAAGCCGAACAGCAACGTTAGATTAGTGCGAATACCGTCGCGCTCAAGCTGACGCGCTGCCTGAATGCCCTCCCAGGTTGAGGCCATCTTAATTAAAATGCGCTCTGCGCCGACGCCGTGCTTGGCATAGCGTTCAATCAGCGAGTGGGCTTTAGCAATGGTGGCTTCCCGGTCAAACGAGAGGCGTGCACTCACCTCCGTGGAGACATAGCCGGGCACCAGCTTGCTAATTTCGCTGCCGATATCGACCGCCACGCGTTCAGCGGCGTCATCAAGGTCAGTACTCTCTTTGGCTATTTCGGCTAAGCGTGCACGGCGCTCCTCTTGTTGCGCTGCTTGGAGAATGAGCGATGGGTTAGTGGTGGCATCCTGCGGCTGAAAACGGCGAATAGCCTCAAGATCGCCGGTATCAGCGACCACGGTGGTCATCTCTTTTAACTGGGTCAGTAGGCTAGTGGCCATGCGTAGCTCCTTGCGTTGTCGTTAAGGTACTTTAGCAAGGGGCGAGCACGGCGAACAGAGACCGACAAACCAATTCAAATCGATTATAATTAGCGGCCTATCTTTATTCTCTAGCAGCAGTTTTATACCAAGGACCACCATGGAGCTGAATCCACGCAGGGTAGCGCTATTGGTTGCAGCCAATACCGCGCTTGCACCCTTTGCTATTGATGCGTATCTGCCCGCGATGGGCATTCTGGCCGAAAATATTAATGCCAGTATTCACCATACTGAACTTTCAATTAGCATGTTTTTATTCGGTTTTGCGATTGGACAGCTCTGTTTTGGGCCAGTGTCGGATCGCTACGGGCGAAAGCCGGTACTGCTTAGCGGACTAGTGGTCTTTATGCTCGCCAGTTTGATGATCACCACGGTGGATAGCTTAAGTTCGCTGCTGCTTTGGCGGTTTATTCAAGCATTGGGGGGTGGGGCCTGTGTGGTGAACTCTGCCGCCATCGTGCGGGACTGCTTTAGCGGGCGTGAAGCCGCTAAGGTGATGTCTACCATGGCGATGATTATGATGCTGGCGCCGTTGATAGCCCCGGCGGTGGGCAGCGTGCTGCTCTATATTGCTGGTTGGTGGCTGATCTTCGTGTTTTTGGCAGTGTACGCAGGTTTTTTGCTCTGGCTGTTAGGCACCCGGCTACCCGAGACCCGCGACACCAGCCTACCCGCAGCTTCGCCCCACCAAGTAGTGCGCAACTATGCGAGCGTGTTGCGCCATCGTGAAGCCATGGGCTACATCTGTGCCGTAGCGGCATCCTTTGCCGGGCTATTTGCGTTTATCACCGCGTCTCCGTTTCTCTATTTAGAGTATTTCGGCTTATCGCCGGGGGTGTACCCGTTAGTGTTTGGTGTGAATGTCGTCATGATCGCGCTATCTAATCGCGTAAATATTCATCTTTTGCGCAAACGTACTCCCCAACAAAATTTACGCTTGGGTCTCGTTATTCAGTTTATTGCAGCGGCGGGGCTTGTTGCGGCAACGGCGTTGAATGTGGCCTCGATTTATGTGGTTGTGCCGCTGGTGATGCTGTTCACTGGGATGATCGGCTTAATTACCCCCAACGCAATTGCCTCGCTGCTAGACCACTTTGGCCATATCAGCGCAACGGCGACGGCGCTATTGGGGGGTATTCAGTTTAGCTGCGGGGCGCTTGCTGGGGTGCTGGTAGGGCTATTTCAAGTAGAGCACTTGTGGCCAATGGTACTCACCATGCTAGGGGCTGCGTTGCTAGGTAATATTGGCGTTAGACAATTAACCAAAACACCCGCAATGGAAAGTGGTCAGTGATGCATGGTGCAAATGAGTAGCTTACTGCCGTGGATCGAAATGCCATTAGGCGTATGGCTAGCCTGTTCAGCCGTGCTGCTGCTTGGCGCATTTGTACAGCGCGCTACCGGTTTTGGCCTAGCGGTTGTTGGCGCGCCGTTACTTTTGATGTTAGAGCCCCGGTTAGTGCCGGTAATACTGGTGCTGTTTGGGTTGACCGTTTCTTTAATGATGGTGCGCCACTACTGGCACGAGGTGAGCTTAGACGCGATAGGTGTGGCCTTAATTGGCCGTTTACCGGGCAATGCATTAGGGATCTGGTTGCTGTTAGCTGCGCCAATGGTCGTGCTGGAAAAGCTGATTGCCGCGATTGTACTCTTTGCCGTACTGGTCACACTTTTTCGCTTTAAACTACCGGTTAATCGTATTTCACTGTTTATCGCAGGCGTGCTCTCCGGCATATTTGGCACTGTTGCCGCCATAGGCGGCCCACCTATTGTACTGCTGATGCACGGTTTTTCGCCGGACCGCATGCGCGGAAATCTCGCCGCTTTCTTTATTTTAACGTCGTTCTTAACTCTTACCACGTTAGCCCTCGCCGGTTTGGTGAGCGTCTGGCATTTTAAGTTGGCGCTCACTTTCCTACCGGCGGTGTTAGTGGGTAATACTCTAGCGGATGCCATTGCTCATCGTTTAGATAAGCGTATGCTTCAGGGCGCCTCGCTTGCGCTATGTACCTTAGCCGCCCTGGGTCTGCTGATCTGACGACTCATGCCCTGTTTATAGTCATAAAAGTTTCATGAACAACCTGGGGGTATGTCACCGAAGTGTCATAAGCCGCTTTTATAGTGACAACCATCGGTCGGCAAACAAAGATCGAGTACACAAGCTGTTACTGACCCCCAGGAGACTCGTATGAAACTTAAAGCTCTAGCCGCTGCTGTTATTGGTACGTCACTGATCTCAACTCATGCTTTAGCAGTTGATCCTAACCTGCCAGAATATGAAGCAGTGAGCGGTATCACAGGCAACATGAGCAGTATCGGTTCAGACACGCTTAACAACCTGATGACCCTGTGGGCAGAAGAATTTGCTAACTTCTATCCCAACGTTAATATCCAGATTCAAGGTGCGGGCTCTGGTACAGCGCCGACTGCACTGACCGAAGGAACTGCGCAGTTTGGCCCAATGAGCCGTGCAATGCGTACTAATGAAATTCAGGCGTTTGAAGAGCGTCATGGTTACCCGCCCACCATGGTGCCGGTTGCTATCGATGCCTTGGCAATGTATGTCAACCAAGACAACCCGATTGAAAGCATCACACTCCCGCAAATTGATGCCATTTTCTCTAGTACCCGCCGCTGTGGCTACTCAGATGATATCACTCGCTGGGGTCAGCTGGGTCTAGATGGTAGCTGGGAGAATCGCGACTTTACCCTTTACAGCCGTAACGCTGTCTCTGGTACCTACGGTTTCTTTGCTGAAAACGCACTGTGCGGCGGTGACTTCAAAGACTCCATCAATGAGCAGCCTGGATCAGCTTCCGTTGTTCAAGGTGTGAGTGAGTCAATCAATGGTATTGGTTATTCTGGTATCGGCTACATCACTTCTCAGGTGCGTGCTATACCGGTTGCTCGCGACGAAGGTGAAGAAGCCTTTGAAGTTGATCAAGAACAGTACCCATTAGCGCGTCAGCTGTTCGTTTATGTAAATAAGCACCCCAACGAAGATTTAGCGCCGCAGCAAGCTGAGTTCCTGCGCATGGTGCTTTCACAGCAAGGACAGGAAGTGACAGCGCGCGATGGCTATATCCCGCTTCCAGAAACAATTGCTAGCCGTGTTCGTGCAGAACTTGGCCTAGATTAACAAGTGATTACCATCTAATAGCCGGGGGTGCTTTGCACCCCCGGTTTTTTTATGGGATCTGCGCCGTATGAAGTGCTTGTCATCAATTTGTCACGTTAGCTGGATACTCTCAGCGTACCTTTCCACTTGCCCGGAATTGCCAATCCATTATGAATGACATTTCCCAATTATCGACGCTGAAACGACGTGGCTCGCTTTTGCCCACCCCTGAAGAGCGCGAAAAACGTAGGCGAAGACGCATGTTCAAAGATAGCTTTTCTCGATACGGCATAGGTGCCGCCGGTATCGGGGTGGTTATCGCTTTAGGGATGATTTTTGTTTACCTTTTTTCGGAAGTTTTTCCGCTATTTGCCTCTGCAAAAGTAGAGACGCAGCAAACCTATCAAGCGCCTGGTATTGAAGAGGGTGAATCCTTAGAGCACTTAGTGGTAGACCGCTACGACGAGCTTGGCGCTAGCTTCTCAAATACGGGCCGAATCACATTTTTTGAGCTTGAAGATGGCGCAGTCCGCACAAGCTTTGATATGGCCCGTCCTGAAAACGCTGAGCAAACCACCTTTGCGAAAGGGTTCGCCACTACTCGCAGCTTTGCTTACGGCTACGATAACGGCCAGATAACCTTGGGTGTGGTGGATTACAATATTTCATACCCTGAGAATCAGCGTTTAATAGAGCCGGTGCTTGAATTTCCGCTAGGTGAAGACCCCATCACCATTGATGAGGAGGAGCGCAGCATTCGCGTGCTCGGGTTACAAATGAGTAGCCGCGGCATTTATGCCGCAGCAGCTTTAGAGGACGGAACATTACAAGTTACCTCTTTTGATGTGCGCGAAAATGTAATGACGGGCGCTGTGACCATTGAGCAGACATCAGCAGAGCTACCTGGAATTGAAGGTGAGGCGCGTCAAATCCTCATCGACAACCGTTACCGACACCTCTACGTGTCAGATAACAGCGGCTATATACACCACTACGATATTGGCAATCTCAATAATCCCGAGTATCGCGGAGCGGTTAAGGTCACAGATGACGGCTACGTATCGGAAATGGCGTATCTGAATGGCACGGTGTCCATTATTGCAGGTACCAGCGATGGTCAAGTGCGCCAATACTTTCCCGTTCGCAATAGTCAAAATCAGCACGATTTAATGCATATACGCGACTTCGCTCGCTACGACGCACCTATTACTTATATCGAGGCTGAATATGCTCGCCGCGGATTTCTGGTAGGCGATGAGGCAGGTAACTTAGGTATTCATCACGCCACCGCGTCGGCAGATGTGTATAAAAGCACGAAGATGGATGGGCCGCTGACCCGCATTGCCATATCCCCTGTGAACTCAACGGCGCTCTTGGTCGATGAGAATAATCTGCTAGAGATGGCAAGCGTAAGCAACCGTCACCCAGGTATCTCCTTCACCTCACTCTGGCGCAAGGTGTGGTACGAAGGCAGTAGTGAGCCGCGCTATGTATGGCAGTCCACCGCGGGTGGTGATGAGTTTGAGCCAAAGATGAGCCTTATGCCGTTAACCGTCGGTACTTTGAAGGCTGCCTTTTACGCCATGCTGTTTGCCACACCGTTGGGCCTAATGGGGGCTATTTATACGGCTTACTTCATGTCGCCTAAATTGCGCGGCAAGGTAAAACCAACCATCGAGGTAATGGAAGCATTACCAACGGTAATTTTGGGCTTTTTGGCAGGTCTTTGGTTGGCACCCTTTATCGAAAATAGACTCCCCGCTGTTTTTGGCATTCTTATACTGATGCCGATTGCCATGCTCGCGTTTGCATTCGCATGGAGCCGACTGCCATCTAATGTTAGAAACCGCATCCCTGATGGTTGGGAAGCCGTATTGCTAGCGCCCGTTATTATTTTAGTGGGTTGGTTCTGTGTATCTATTAGCCCCTATGTGGAAATCGCCTTCTTCGACGGTAGCCTTCGCCAGTGGTTAACGGACAACGGCTTTAACTATGACCAACGCAACGCACTGGTAGTAGGTATCGCGATGGGCTTTGCGGTAATACCAACGATTTTCTCTATCGCTGAGGACGCCGTCTTCAATGTGCCGAAACACCTGACCCAAGGGTCGTTGGCGCTAGGTGCGACGCGCTGGCAAACGGTGGTGGGCGTGGTGTTGCCAACGGCCAGTATCGGTATGTTCTCCGCTGTGATGATGGGCTTTGGGCGCGCGGTAGGTGAAACCATGATCGTGTTAATGGCAACCGGTAACAGCCCGGTAATGAACTTCAACATATTTGAAGGCATGCGCACGTTATCTGCCAACATCGCGGTTGAGTTGACGGAATCTGCAGTAGGGTCAAGCCACTTCCGGGTGCTGTTCTTAGCCGCACTAACGCTACTAGCGATGACTTTTATCTTGAATACGTTAGCTGAACTGGTGCGTCAGCGCCTTCGTAAGCGTTACGGCAACCTTTAATTCCAGGAGACAGTGATGAAATCATGGTGGAAAAGCGGTGCCCCCTGGATTTGGTTGAACGGTGGCGCAGTCGCTATATCAGTGATTATGGTGCTGGGGTTAATTGGCTTGATTGCAGTGCGAGGTCTCAGCCACTTTTACCCAACAGAAATAGTCGAATTTCAAGTAGGCGACCCGGAGCTTGGTATTGGCCAAATGATACTGGGCGAGCATGTTCGCTCTGAATCGATTCCGGTTCCGGTCGCCCGTGATGCAGGTATTGCGGTTCCTCCTGAGCTGGAAAATGACGACATTGTAGTACGTCATTTGATTAAGCAGGGTAACCGGGATGTGACGGGGCAAGATTTCGCCTGGTACGCCGAGCTGCAAATGAGTGAGTGGCAAGCACCGGTTGACGCTATGCGCATTGAGCGCCGTGAATGGGGCGATTTCATTGGCTTCCCGCTAAGAGTTTTAGAAAATGGCGAAGTGATTGCCGAAGGCGAAGGGCTGTGGGATGCGCTGCAAGAGCGTATTGCCCGGAGCAATAACCTCTACCGGGAATTGCGCCAGATTGAGCGAAATGACGTCGGTATTATAAGTGCGGAAATGGAGCAACTGCGTATTAGACAGCGTGCTCTTCAGCGTAACCCCGATATCGCTGCCGATGCATTAGCGATTGAATTGGAAAATATTTCTGCTCGCCAAGCAGAACTTCAATCTGCATTTCAGGATTTACAGGTTGAGATAAGCGCGCTGCGCAATGCGTTAAACAGAGATACGCTGGTCGCGAGCGTCGTAGGCGGGCAGGAAGTGCAAATCCGCTTGGGCGATATTGTGCATGCAGTGCAGCCTAATAGCCTGTCTTTCCCGCAAAAAGTGGTCGAATATGCTCAAGAATTTTGGAAATTTATAAGCGGTGAACCTCGTGAAGCTAACACCGCTGGAGGGATCTTCCCGGCCATTTTCGGCACCGTGACGATGGTGTTATTGATGTCGCTGATCGTTAGCCCCTTTGGTGTTCTAGCGGCTATATATTTGCGTGAGTACGCTCATCAGGGACCGTTGCTGCGGTTAATTCGGATTTCTGTATATAACCTAGCGGGCGTTCCGTCCATTGTTTACGGTGTATTTGGTCTTGGTTTCTTCATCTACACACTTGGCGGGTCTATTGATCAGCTGTTTTACTCAGACCGTTTACCAAGTCCAACCTTTGGTTCGCCAGCGCTTATCTGGGTGTCCCTCACCTTGGCACTGTTAACCTTGCCTGTCGTGATCGTCTCGACTGAAGAGGGGCTTTCGCGAATTCCTGTCAATATTCGTCAAGGATCGTTAGCGCTTGGGGCAACTAAGTCAGAAACGCTGTGGCGGGTAGTGGTCCCTATTGCAACACCTGCCATGATGACGGGCATGATTTTGGCGATTGCCCGCGCAGCTGGCGAAGTAGCTCCGTTGATGCTGGTGGGGGTGGTGAAGTTGGCACCTACATTGCCGGTTGATGGTAGCTTCCCATTCCTACATTTAGACCGTCAGATTATGCATTTGGGTTTCCATATTTATGATGTTGGTTTCCAAAGCCCCAATGTGGAAGCAGCCCGCCCATTGGTATACGCAACGGCGTTGGTACTGGTGATACTTATTATCGTGCTGAACTTGGCCGCTATTAGTATCCGGAACCGTCTGCGCGAAAAATTCCGTGCGGCTTCAGATTAAATAATCACCCAAATACCCTATTCGTCTGGGCGTTAGACCCCAAAGGATGTAAAGAGGATTTAAGATGACGCTTGAAGCAATTGCCACTACCAAAGATCACGCCATGACCAACCGAGATATTACGTTTAAAGTACGCGATCTCAATTTATTTTATGGCAAAGATCAGGCGCTAAAAGGCGTCAACATGGATATTTTACACAAGAAAGTAACCGCCTTTATTGGGCCTTCCGGCTGTGGAAAATCTACCTTGCTGCGTTGTTTCAACCGGATGAACGATCTTGTCGATATTTGCCGGATAGAAGGCAAAATTCTTTTAGACGGCAATGATATTTATGATCGTAGCGTTGACGTTGCTGAACTGCGTCGCAAGGTAGGCATGGTATTTCAAAAGCCCAACCCTTTCCCTAAATCGATCTATGAAAATGTCGCTTACGGGCTGCGGCTGCAGGGCATTAATAATCGTTCTGTACTCGATGACATCGTTGAACAATCGCTTAAAGGCGCAGCGTTATGGGATGAGGTGAAGGATCGACTCAACGATAACGCTTTTGGCCTTTCAGGTGGTCAGCAGCAGCGCCTCGTAATTGCGCGTGCCATTGCCATTGAGCCAGAAGTGCTGCTGCTTGATGAGCCTGCTTCTGCACTGGATCCTATTTCGACGCTCAAAATTGAAGAGCTTATGAGCGAGCTCAAAGAGAAATACACTATATTGATTGTTACTCACAATATGCAGCAAGCGGCGCGTGTTTCTGACTACACCGCGTTTATGTATATGGGTGATTTAGTCGAGTTTGGTGAAACCAATAAAGTCTTTACCGAACCCGACAAAAAGCAAACCGAAGACTACATTACGGGCCGTTACGGCTAGCGATACATTACCAACAGGCTAGCCTACCCAATGGCAAGCCTGTTGGTATTTTTTTAACTGCACACATATGATTTATCGCATATAAAAAGTAATCTAGAACGCACCTGTTTAGGAGAGTTTATTCATGGTATTACGTATCGGTATTAACGGGTTTGGTCGTATTGGACGCTTGGCGCTGCGCAGCCTGTGGGCTGAGGTTGAAGCAGGGGCCGTTGAGCTGATTCGCATTAATGATCCAGGCGGTGATGCGGCAACGTTTGCCCACTTATTAGAGTTTGACTCAGTACACGGTCACTGGTCGCCAGGCAAAGGGATTACCGCTTCCAGCGATGGAATTGTCTTGGATGGTAACTCTGTCGCCTTTAGCGCTAATACAAGGATTACCGACAGCGATTGGTCTGGCTGCGATGTGGTCATTGAGTGCTCGGGCAAGATAAAAACCACTGAAAAACTTCAGGCCTACCTGGATCAAGGCGTTGCCCGGGTGGTGGTCAGCGCACCTATAAAAGAAGCGAGTGTGCTGAACGTGGTAGTAGGCGTTAATGACCATCTTTACGACCCTGCACAGCATAAGATTGTGACCGCTGCCAGTTGCACCACCAATTGCTTGGCGCCCGTGGTGAAAGTGATTCAAGAAACCTTTGGTATTCGCCATGGCTCAATGACCACGGTACACGACATTACCAATACCCAAACCATTCTAGACGCCCCGCATAAAGATCTACGCCGTGCCCGCGCCTGTGGCATGAGCTTAATACCAACAACAACGGGCTCCGCGAAAGCGATCACTGCAATTTTCCCTGAACTGGAAGGCAAGCTGAATGGTCATGCGATTCGCGTACCGCTGGCTAACGCATCGCTCACCGATATGGTGTTTGAGCTAGAAAAGGACGTGACTGTTGAGGAAGTGAACCAAGCGCTGAAAGATGCGGCAGAAGGCGCCCTGAAGGGGGTTTTAGGTTACGAAGATCGCCCACTGGTATCGATTGATTATCGCACCGATCCACGCAGCTCCATTATCGATGCGCTCTCCACCATGGTGGTCAATGGTACTCAGCTTAAGCTTTACGCTTGGTATGACAACGAGTGGGGTTACGCCAACCGCACGGCTGAGCTGGCGCTGATGGTCGGCACTGAGCAGGTGAGCCGTGGCTGATTCACCCTTGCTGAATATGCAGGCCCGTATTAAGGCGCTACCTTTCGAGGTGCGCCAATACATGCTGATCACCGGCAACTACTGGGCATTTACCATTACCGATGGCGCGCTGCGCATGTTGGTAGTGATGTATTTTCACCAGCTAGGTTACTCGCCGCTGCAAATCGCCATGCTATTTTTATTTTACGAAGCCTTCGGCGTGGTGACTAACCTTATTGGCGGCTGGCTCGGCGCGCGGTTGGGCTTGAATCGCACGATGAACGTGGGACTAGGGCTGCAGATCGTGGCGCTCGGAATGCTCATGGTGCCTGCTGGGATGCTCACGGTGGTGTGGGTGATGGCGGCGCAGGCGCTGTCCGGCATCGCCAAAGACTTAAACAAAATGAGTGCTAAAAGTGCCGTCAAAGTGCTGGTACCTAAAGAGAGCGCCAACGCCAATAGCGCGCTTTACCGCTGGGTAGCGATGCTGACCGGCTCTAAAAACGCACTGAAAGGCCTCGGCTTTTTCGTTGGTGGGGTGCTGTTAACGCTGATTGGTTTCCGTGGTGCGGTCATTGCCATGGCGGTGATGCTTGGCGCGGTATTATTAATCTCTCTGTGGCGCTTAAAGGCAGATTTAGGGCGCCAGAAGGTAAAGCCCAAGTTTTCGGAGATTTTTTCGAAATCCCGTGCCATTAATGTGCTTTCGGCGGCGCGCTTTTGCTTGTTTGCTTCAAGGGATGTCTGGTTCGTAGTAGCGTTGCCGGTGTTTTTATATGACCAGCATGGCTGGACCCACTGGACGGTAGGCGGATTGCTGGCAGCGTGGATTATTGGCTATGGCGGCGTACAAACCCAGGCACCTAAGCTGACTCGGTTGATTAAAGGGGATGCCCGTGCGCTAACCGCAGGCTGGGCAGCTGCTTTGGCAGTGTTGGCGATTGCCCTGGCGATGCTGCCGCTGGCGCAGGTGGGCTGGCTGGTGGTTGGGCTTTTAGCGTTTGGTGTGCTATTTGCGATTAACTCTAGCTGGCATAGCTATCTCATCGTTCACTACGCCCGTGCTGATGGCGTCTCAATGGATGTCGGTTTTTACTATATGGCCAATGCCATGGGGCGTTTGGTAGGAACCTTGCTGTCAGGCTGGTTGTATATGGCTTACGGATTGAGCGCTTGTCTTTGGGTATCAGCGGCCTTAGTGGCGGCCAGTGCAGTGATGGCACTGGCACTGCCTAGACAAGTCGCATGATTCGTTCGCCCAGGTTTGGTTTAACGCTCACCTTAGGCAGTGCACAAACCCTTTCCTGGGCCTCAAGCTATTATTTGCCCGCCATTCTTGCAGTGCCGATAGCACAAGAGTTAGGTATCTCAACCGGCTGGGTATTTGGCGCGTTCTCAGCGGCTTTGCTGCTAACAGCGATGCTCGGGCCTAGCGTTGGTCGATGGATCGACAGGCAAGGCGGGCGAGGCGTGTTGATGGCCTCAAACGGGGTAATGGCACTGGGCCTTGGCATAATGGCCGTGTCTCAGGGGTTGCCCTCGCTAATCCTTGCTTGGCTGGTGATGGGGATTGGGATGGCGATGGGGCTATACGATGCTGCTTTTGCCACCTTAGGCCGATTATTAGGGCGTCAAGCCAGGGCATCGATTACCGGTGTCACGTTGGTCGCTGGATTTGCCAGCACGGTAGGTTGGCCGCTCACAGCCTGGCTGGAAAATGAACTCGGTTGGCGTACAGCCTGCGGCGTCTGGGCCATGCTGCATATCTTAATAGGCCTGCCACTGAATACTCGCCTGCCCAAAGCAACTGATAGTGCGGCCCAGCAAGATGACGACAAATCGGCACCGTCGCCGGAGCGTCCTCGCTTGGCGATGATGTTATTAGCCTATGTGTTTGCCGCGGGCTGGTTTGTCTCAACGGCGATGGCGGCTCATCTGCCTAGACTTTTGCAGGAAACCGGCGTATCGCTTTCGGTGGCAGTGGCCGCCGCTGCCTTAGTGGGTCCTGCCCAGGTGGCGGCAAGGGTGGGTGAGTTTGCGCTGCTTCGCCATTTGCACCCGCTGGTAGCCGCACGCGTGGCCACCACGCTGCACCCGTTAGGCGCAGCATTGTTAACGGCCGTTGGTATGCCCGCTGCCGGTTTTGCGTTACTGCACGGCGCAGGTAACGGCATGATGACCATTGCGTCTGGTACATTACCGCTGGCGTTATTTGGCCCCAAAGGATTTGGGCGTCGGCAAGGGCTGATTATTGCCCCGGCGCGTGCGTCTCAAGCACTCGCACCCCTGCTGTTTGGCCTGCTGATAGAGCAAAGTGGTGCCAGTGCGCTGTGGCTTACAGCCCTGTTAATGCTGGGCGCGACGCTGGTGTTGCTATGTATTCGCGTGACTAGCCAATAGGGCTGTGTCATCGACGCCTTATGCTGAGAGTAGCTTCTGAATCTCCTCGACGCTGGCTACTTTACCTTCGATCACTACCTCGTCATCGATTCCCAGCGCAGGTGTGCGCATGATGCCTTCATCAATAATGGCGTTCACATCAGTAATTTTCTCGATTTCCACCGTTAGGCCGAGAGCATTGGCGGCTTGCTTTGCGTTGTCGGTAAGTTGCTGGCACTTCTTGCAGCCGCTGCCGTATATCTTGAGTTTCATAAAATCACTCCTTTAGGTTTACAACAAAAAAGACAGATTTAGTTTTTCTCAAGGCCATAACTGGCCGTATAGATAACCTGAAAATGTTGCCATCACGACGACAAGTGCACAGTAAACAAGGGTTTTCTGCGTGCCTATAATAGTTCGAATGACTAGCATGTTGGGTAGCGACAGTGCTGGTCCTGCCAACAGCAGTGCCAGCGCAGGCCCTTTGCCCATACCGTTCCCGATCAGCCCCTGGACGATAGGTACTTCTGTAAGGGTCGAGAAATACATAAAGCCGCCCAACAGCGAGGCGAGAAAGGTCGAGCGTAAGCCGTTATCACCTACCGCCAGGACTACCCATTCTGAGGGAATCAGGCCTTCTTCTCCTGGGCGGCCTAGTAACAGCCCAGCCACAAATACCCCAACCAGCAGCAGTGGCACAATCAGTTTGGTGAATTCCCAGCTCTGCTCTGCCCACTCGCGGTCTTCGTCACGCAGGGTGGCAATCAGCATAAGGCCAATAATACCGGTCACGAACGCCAGCTCAGGCACGCTTGGCACTAGTAAAGCAGCGGCGGCGACGGCACTTGCCAACACCGCTACTTGGTGTAGCGGCCAGTTCCAGCGGCGAATCAGTAGCAGAGCGAAAAGTCCGGAGAGTAAGGCAGTGATATGCCACTTGTAGGCATAAATGGTCATCCAGGCAGCGCTGTCGGCTGCAGCCCAGTTGGCGAATACCAAAATGCCCACCATGAGTCCAAAAAATACGCCGATTTGGCCTAGGGGGCGGGAAAGTTCACCGCTGAAGCCGCGGCTGTTTTTGGTTACACGAGCCTGCTCTTCACGACGGTACATAAGGTGCATGATGACGCCAATGACCACGGCGAATATAATCGCGCCGATGGCCCTGGCTAACCCCAGCTCAAAGCCCAGCACTTTGGCGGTCACGACAATCGCCATAATGTTGATAGCGGGCCCTGAATAGAGAAAAGCAATGGCAGGCCCCAGGCCTGCGCCTCGGCGATAAATACCCCCAAAAAGCGGCAGTACGGTGCAAGAGCAAACGGCCAGTAGCGTGCCAGAAACCGAGGCCATACCAAAGGCGACCGGTTTGGAGGCGTTTGGTCCCAGGTAGCGCATCACGGCGCCTTCGCTTAGGTAGGCTGCCATTGCACCAGCGATCAGAAAAGCCGGCAGTAGGCAGAGAATGACGTGCTCTTGCGCATACCAGTGTGTCAGCCGGACTCCCTCCAGCACGGCATTATCGAAGCGAGCTGTTCCGGCGGGCAGGAAGTAGATCAGCAGGAAAATTCCTACGACAGCTGCAAGCCAGCGCACTTGATGGGGGTTCTCCTTGGCGAGGTAAAGCAGGCGGCCGGCAAAGGAAGGTAATGGAGAGCTAGGTTCCGGCATGTGGTACCTCGCATAGGTCTGAAAAGAATATTCTTATAATAATATGTGGATGTGCATATGTTGTCCAAATTAGTTTGGCTGATAGCGTAATGCTGCAAGCTTATTGAATAGCGACACCATCCACATACAGGTGGCGCAACTTCCACCAGCCTTCGACACCAATGCGCAGTCCCTGAGCAGCCAGTTCGGGGGCAATATAGATCGAAATACCATCTTGAGTATGGTGCTGATAGTCATGGACATCATCTGGCCGCCGCGTTTCAGCCACCGCCAGGTTTGCGAGGCCACCGCAGCAGCCGTGGCGAGGGGAAAGGCGGACGGTGACGACGCCGCCTTGTTGTTTGATGAAGTCGGCGGCGTTGCTATCGATATCAATGACATCCTTCATGGCTCACCCCGCACGTTGTTTTAGGTTTTGTACGAAAAGCCTTATCTGCTAACTTTACCTATGCAAAAGCAGCATAGGGGAAAACAATGGTCGGACGTTACGAGATTTCTGATGACGGCTGGGCACAGATCGAAGATATCGTGGCTCCTCCTCAAACCATGGGCAGACCCA
>NZ_AHBC01000057.1:0-1176 GCF_000236625.2 Halomonas sp. GFAJ-1 | reverse complement strand
ACCCATGAGTAGCTGAAATTATTTTTTTATGTAGCACAGCCGCTTTTTTATCGTCATTAGCAAAAGAGTCCTCACTTTTATCAACATAAGCACTTAATGACAAATACCCTAATCCACTTTTACCAATTTTATTCTTTGAAATCAGATCTTCAACTTTACCATAAAACCCACCATCACAGAGCATCGCACAAATCATTTTAGCTTCATTCACAGTCAAGGTGTCGTGACGGGCTAAAGCAGATGTTGCTTTGTGTAACTCTTTATCGTAGCCTTCGAACTCCCACAAATATTTTGCATATTGCAAAAGAGCCCTTTTGTCTTTCCAGCCTGTCATTTCAATCGCAAATTTAATATCTTTTTTTACAGACTCGCCAAGCTCTCCACTTAACACTTTAACTCTAGCTCTGGCCAAATAGGAATCAATATCCCCATAAGCTCCAACTGCGAGATCTGCACTATCTTTTGCTTCCTCGACCTTACCATCCGACAGTTGTTTATTTATTTTCGCAATCACAGCTTTACTGTTCGAATATAAACCCTGCTTATCAATAGGCTGAACTTTTGTCGTCTTCATCCAGTCTAATAAGTCAAGGGCTTTAACTATATCTATCTTTTCTTTTGTATAAGGGTTTATGTAATTGCTGTATAAAATATAAGCTCCAGCAAAAACTTCTTCTACTGTCAACCTACGCTGCCTCCTTGAATTAGTTTGGCGGTCGTCTGTTAACCCCCAGCCTGAGTAAAAGGGGGAGCCAACAGTAGTTACGCGGATACCTCGAAGTAAGGCCTCAAAGCCAGTTAAAGAAGTGATAGTATAAAGGTGGTCAATAGTGCTTAGTGCATCTGAAATTGATACTGGCTCATAAAGAACTTGCGCCACATTCTCAACTAAAGAAGGATCAGAAAGCCTTTTTCTTAGCCCCGTCAGCACATCAGGATGAGGTTTATATATTATTTGCGCGTCTGGGTTTTCTAGTGCGGCCATGATAACAAGATCATTATTTGTTATTTTTCTTGAACAACCATATTGTATTGAAGCATCATCTTCTACCTGACCTATAACTAAAATCCTTTTTTTATTTTTCGGTCCATATAAATCTTCTATCGCCACATCTTTAGCATAATTATATTTACTCGTTTTATTCTCAAGCATCCGATCAATGGTGTATCTTGCTT
>NZ_AHBC01000058.1:0-33858 GCF_000236625.2 Halomonas sp. GFAJ-1 | reverse complement strand
GGGGACTTTCTTGATTTGTGGGGGCTTACTTAACAGAGGAGGTGTGCTGGATAACCATTAAAGTTTGCTAACAACTTGGCGTGATAGGCAAATAGCTCCTACGTTATTGAAAAGACAACGGAGAAAAAATGATGGAAGCTCTTGCGAGAAAGCTGGGCCTCAAGACTGATCCCACCATTTTTTTCACGTCTGCGGGGATCATGATCCTTTTTTTAGTGGCGCTTCTCATTGCACCTGAACCTATAGGGGCAGCCTTTGGCGCGGGGCGCCAGTGGATCGTTACTAACCTTGGCTGGTTCTTTATTTTAGGGGTGACGAGTTGGGTGGCGTTCCTGTTATGGGTCGCGCTCAGCCGTTTCGGGGCAATCCGGCTGGGAGGGAACGATGCCAAGCCGGCCTATAGCAATATCTCCTGGTTTACCATGCTATTCGCTGGCGGTATCGGCACGGTATTGATGTTCTGGGGCGTGGCCGAGCCTATTTCTCACTTTACAACCCCCCCAAGACCGGGTGTCGAGCCCTTCTCTGTGGCAGCCGCCGACGACGCTATGAGCTTTTCGATCTATCATCTGGGCCTACATACCTGGGCGATCTTCGCTATGCCGGGGCTGGCTTTTGCGTACTTTATTTATCGTTACAACCTCCCCATGCGTTTTAGCTCAGTATTCTATCCACTGATCGGCGAACGCATTTACGGCCCTGTCGGCAAAACCCTCGATATCTTTGCCATTCTCGGTACTCTCTTTGGTGTGGCGGTTTCTATTGGCCTGGGCACCCAGCAAATCAATGCGGGGCTAACGGAACTGTTTGGTGTTCCGGACGCCGTGATGACAAAGGTAATTATCATCACGGTACTAACAGCCGTTGCCGTGGGGTCGATCGTCGCGGGGCTGGATGCAGGCGTTAAACGGCTTTCCAATATCAATATCGGGATGGCCGTCGGCCTATTGGTGTTTGTGCTGTTCACCGGATCAACCGTTTTCCTGTTGCGTGCCATCGTCGAGACCTTTGGCCTTTACATCACCAACCTGCTACCCATGGCGTTTTGGAATGATACGTTAGCAAGCTATACCAGCAACGACGGCAGCGGCTGGGGGTGGCAAGGCAGCTGGACAGTGTTTTATTGGGCCTGGACAGTCACTTGGTCACCCTTCATCGGGATTTTTGTGGCGCGTATCTCCCGCGGGCGAACCATCCGAGAGTTTGTCCTGGGCGTGTTATTCGCCCCCTCCATCTTTACGCTGGTTTGGTTTGCGATCTTTGGCTGGTCGGCAATGGAGATCGATGGAATAGGCGCCGAGGCTAGGGCAGCTATGGGAGATCAGGCCGGTGCATTATCCGCTGCCGTGGGCGAAAGTATCCCGCTCGCTATGTTCGCATTTTTCGAGAACTTCCCCGCTGCTACCTTAATCCAGGGCTTAGCGGTGGTTATCGTTGCCATCTTTTTTGCCACGTCATCAGACTCCGCCTCTCTGGTCGTCGATATGCTGTGTACAGGCAGCGCGGATCCTGGCCCCTGGCACCAACGAGTATTCTGGGGCGTTTCTGAAGGCATGCTGGCGGCTATGCTTATCGTTCTTGCCGGCGATGCCGGGCTTAGTGCATTGCAGGAAGTGATTACCGTGGTTGGTCTACCGATGTTTATTCTGGTGTTTGCCATGATGTTTTCATTGTTCCGCGGCCTAGCTCATGAGGATCTCAGCGAAGTACGCGTTGGCAGCCCACCCAAGCGGGAGGCGCTAAGGCCAGATGAGTAGATAGCGCTTGTGACTCTCTCAAGAACACGACACGTATGCGAGATGGGTCACGTTGCGTGTCGTTAAAAAAAACCACCGGTGTCGCGGTAGCGCACAACGAAGAAATCTCTCTTGAGTCGCTGATCAATCAGGCAGATCAAATGCTATACGTCGGCAAACGCGATGGCCGAGACCGAATAGTGATGTGTCGCACGGAGGAGGAGCAAGCCCCCGCGAACAACCAAGGGGCGCAAGCAACGACTCAGGCCAAACTCTAAAAAAACGTGATACGATAATCGCTTATATTATTTAGATTTTATGTCGTTTTGCGGCCACTTTATTTTAAAGGGAATCAACATCCACCATGTCGTCAGCTAAAGACTGCGTCGCTACGCTTATTGATGGCTTCCAGAAGCGTCGGCCAATTCGCGCTGGTTCACTGATTATTACCGTCTATGGTGACTCTATCGTTCCGCGGGGCGGTACTGTGTGGTTGGGCAGTCTGTCGAAACTGGTGGAGTCCATCGGGATCAATGAGCGGTTGGTGCGCACCTCTGTTTACAGGCTGACCACTGAAACTTGGCTGCGGGGCGAGAAGGTGGGCCGTCGCAGCTATTACCGATTGAGTGGCCCAGGGCGGCGGCGTTTTGAACAAGCTTTCAAGCGCGTCTATCACGGCGCCCAGCCGCCCTGGTCGGGCCAGTGGACATTGGTGCTGCTGACACAGCTTCCCCCAGACCGACGCCAACAAATTCGTGATGAGCTTGAATGGCTCGGCTTTGGTAGTTTTGCTCAGGGCGTGCTGGCTCACCCTACGCTGTCATGCGCAGAGACCATGGTAACTTTGCAAGAGTTGGATGCGGTAGACGACACGATCGTGATGCAAACCCAGACCATGGAGCCCATGACCAGCAAGCCACTGCGCCTGCAGGTCAGAGATAGCTGGAACCTCGATGAACTCGCCGAACTTTACCAGCGTTTTCTCGTTAAGTTTCGCCCACTCTGGAATGCGCTCAGCGCAGAGAACCATTTAGGGCAGGAAGAGTGCTTCATTGCTCGCACCTTGCTGATTCACGAGTATCGCAAGGTTCAATTACGTGACCCCCTCCTGCCTGACGAACTACTCCCCACGGCATGGGAAGGTCGCTACGCCCATCAGCTCTGCCGCAACCTCTATCGCTTGCTCTACGAACGCGCAGAACGCTGGCTAGACCGACATCTGGAAACCGCCGAGGGCCCATTACCAGCCCCCGGCCCCAGCTTCTACCAGCGCTTCGGCGGGCTGGAATAGTTCATGGTTGTGGCGACTTATCCAGCGTCTGCTGCTTAGGTTGTGTATCACCGGCCAGTAAGGTTGGCCGATCAGCATCGAGCTCTGCCAGCGGCTCACAGGACTCCAAGCTGTCACGGCAACGGGTTACTAAGCGCTGATACTCTTGGGTACCCTGCTGCTTCCAGGCAAACTCCTCATCACTCAGCGCCCGCTTAACCTTTGCAGGCGCCCCCATCACCAGCGACTGCGGCTCACACTCGAAGCCTGCCTTGACGAATGCCGCCGCGGCAACGATAGACCGCTCAGCAATGTTAGCGCCGTCCATCACCACGGCGTTCATACCGACCATGGCATCACGCCCAATCACGCAGCCATGCAATACCGCGCCATGGCCGATATGGCCATCCTTCTCGACCTTAGTGACGCAACCTGGAAAGCCGTGCATCACGCAGGTATCCTGAAGGTTCGCGCCCTCTTCCAGCACCAGGCGGCCGAAATCGCCACGCATCACCGCGCCGGGACCTACATAACAGCCGGGGCCAACAATCACATCCCCGATCAATACTGCGGTTGGGTGAACATAAGCCGTCGGGTGCACCACCGGCGTCACCCCTTCAAGTCGATAGTAAGGCATAACGTTCTCCGTTAGTTTGATGGGCTGTGGCGACGGCTTTGCACCACCACGAAACGGCTGGCGACAAAGGCTTGGTTACATAAGGAAGCATTGGCTGCCGGATTACCGCCCGTGGCGTGAAAGTCACTAAAAGCAGCCGACTGGTTGACGAATATCCCCCCATCCAGGTTCAGAGACAGCGGAACGGCCACATCCATCGCCAGCTGCTCGAACTGTGCGGCCACGGCCTCATCGGTGGTGTAGGCACCGAGTGTTATCGCGCCCTTTTCCCGAATCACCTCCCGCGCCAGCTCAATGCTATGCGCGGTGTTCTCAGTCGCGATGACAAAGCTTATCGGGCCGAAGCGCTCCTCACTGTAGGCAGCTTTCTGCGCTGCATCTACCTTGAGGATAAGCGGCGTGTGGATGCGGGCGTCAGGGAATTGGGCGTGTTTGCGTAACTCGCTATCCAGCGCTATATCGCCCAGCCCACGACATTCATCAATTCGTGCTCGCGTGTCTACTGACTGCAGGGCACCTAACACCGTGCAGGCGCGGTCATTGTCACTCAGAAACGCCTGGACAGCTTTCGCAAGCGCGGCCGCCACGTCATCAAAGCTTAAATGGCCATCCGCTGTTTCGATCCCGCTTTTCGGTACATAAATGGCCTGAGGGGTCGTGCACATCTGCCCAGAATAGAGGCTCAGCGAGAAGGCCAGGTTCGCCGTGACCGCTTTAAGGTTATCCACACTGTCGATAATAACCGTGTTGATGCCGGCTTTCTCGGCAAACACCTGAGCTTGGGTGGCGTTCTGTATTAGCCAGTCTCCGAACGCGTTGGAGCCGGTGAAATCGATTAGTTTGACCGCAGGGTCAAGCGCCAGCGTCTTGGTAAGCGGCGCATCGACAGTGTCGGGTACCAGGCTAACCAGACAAGGATCAAAGCCTGCTTCCTCCAATACTTGCTGAACAACACGTGCAGTCATTGCCACAGGCAAAATAGCGCCAGGGTGTGGCTTAAGGATGACCGGATTGCCCGTCGCCAGACTGGCAAACAAGCCAGGATACGTATTCCAGGTGGGAAACGTGGAACAGGCCACTACCAACGAGATACCGCGCGGAACGATGTGAAAACGCTTATCCATGACAATGGGATCATGCTTGCCCTGGGCCTTGACCCATTTCGCGGTAGCGGGAATCTGAGCCATTGCCTGCCAAGCATAGGCCACGGCTTCAAGGCCGCGATCCTGGGCATGCGGCCCACCCGCTTGAAACGCCATCAACGGCCCCTGGCCGCTAGTATGCATCACCGCCTGGGCGATCTCTGGGCTCATGACATTAAGGCGTGACAGGACTTCCAGACACACCCCAACACGCGCTTGCGCCCCGGCATCCCGCCAGTCGCGCATTGCTACTTGCATGGCCGCTACCAGCTCGTCGAGGTTTGGCTGGTCATACGTAATGCCGAGTTCAAAGCCATAAGGTGACACTTCGCCACCCACTTGCTGGGTGCTGCCAACACCATTAAGTGCAAATGGCTGATTGAGTAGTGACTCGAACGTCGACGGCGCCGCTTTAACGGCATCCTCAGGGTATTTCCGCATGCTTTCTGGATAGGGCGTCCAGAAATTACGGCTGGAAATGGCGTCGACAGCTTGGTCAAGAATCTCACGATGAAGGTCGAACATCTGCTGCGCTGATTGCGTCATGGGGCGCTCCTGCACTCACTTATTTTTTTGATACGCTATATTTTTTAAGACTATCTTTCCCGTAACAAAACATCAAACGCTTTCCTTGTCACCACTTACTAAAGAACGGGTGAACTGATATCTAAAAACTCGAAATATAGGGGTTAAAAGTCGCTTTTTTAGCCACGCACCCAGGCTTCATACCATGGTCTAACAACCATATTTCGTTCGCCAAAATGCACTAAAGCCATTGTTAATAAAAAACAAATGATCAAAAATAACGTTAAGCGACACACTAAAAACATATAAACAATATTGATGCGTATCAAAATAAACCTATACTCGGCAGATATTCATCCTGTGCGCCACAGGCCGAACTGAGGTAAAAATGCCCACTACTCTAAAAACAACCCCACCCCAGGAAGGCGTTTTATGCATCACGCTGAATCGCCCAGACGCACTGAATGCGCTTAATACGCAGCTTCTCGGCGAGCTCGCCGACACCTTGAGCAAGGCTGATAGTGACGACAACGTTCGCGCCGTGGTGATTACCGGCAGTGCGAAAGCGTTCGCCGCCGGTGCGGATATTAACGAAATGGCCGAACGCGATCTGGTGGGCATGCTGGAAGATCCTCGCCAGCACCACTGGGCCACCATTACGCGCTTTCGCAAACCGATCATTGCCGCCGTCAATGGCTATGCCTTGGGCGGTGGCTGCGAACTGGCCATGCATGCCGACATCATCATTGCCGGTGAAAACGCCCTGTTTGGCCAGCCGGAAATCAACCTGGGCATCATGCCCGGCGCTGGCGGCACCCAACGATTGCTTAGAGCGGTAGGCAAATCTCTGGCTACCCAAATGGTGCTGACCGGCGAGCCAATTTCTGCTCGCCGTGCCCTCGAAGCTGGCCTGATTAGCGAGATTACCCAACCCGAACTCACCCTTGAACACGCCATGGCCATTGCAACACGCATCGCCGCCAAGGCACCGCTGGCGGTGCGTTTAGCGCGGGAATCGCTGCACAAGGCGATGGATACCGACCTAGCCACCGGCCTGCGCTTTGAACGCCATGCATTCACCTTACTGGCGGGTACCGCCGACCGCGAAGAGGGCATTCGCGCCTTCCAAGAAAAACGACCTGCCACTTTTCAAGGGCACTGACACAAGGATATACCCCATGAGCCAAGCGCCCCTGCTTTACACCGTGGAAGACGGCGTTGCCTGCATTACGCTAAACCGCCCCGACAGCTTGAACAGCTTCAATACTGAGATGCATGCCGAGATGCGCAAGGCGCTTAAGGACGTGTGCCAGGACCCAAGCGTTCGCGCTTTGTTGCTGACCGGCAACGGACGCGGCTTCTGCGCTGGCCAAGATCTTTCCGACCGCAGCGTTGCCCCCGGTGAGCAAGCCCCCGATCTCGGCGAGTCACTTGAGAAACGCTACAACCCCATGCTGCGCGCTCTTAAAGATATGCCGTTCCCGACCATTTGTGCGGTGAACGGCGTGGCCGCAGGTGCCGGTGCCAACATCGCCCTGGCCTGCGACATCGTATTGGCCGCACGCTCGGCGAGCTTTATTCAGGCTTTCTGTAAAATCGGCTTGATTCCCGACTCCGGCGGCACCTGGACCCTGCCTCACTTAGTGGGCATGGCGCGTGCCAAGGGCCTGGCGATGCTTGGTGACAAGCTGCCCGCCGAGACTGCCGAACAGTGGGGCATGATTTGGCGCTGCGTCGACGATGAGGCGCTTCAGGAAGAAGCCATGAACATGGCTCGCCACTTGGCCACACAGCCGACGCGCGGCTTGGCGCTTATCAAACGCGCCCTGCATGCCAGCAGCGATAACAGCTTCAACGAACAGCTCGATCTGGAGCGCGATCTGCAACGCCTTGCCGGGCGCTCCGACGACTACCGCGAAGGTGTCAGCGCCTTTATGGAAAAACGTCGCCCCACCTTCAAGGGAGAGTGATATGGCAGCCCTACCCACGTCCGCCGTTATTGGCGTGATCGGCGCAGGCGCCATGGGTGCCGGTATCGCTCAGGTAGCCGCCCAGGCTGGCCACTCGGTAATCTTGCACGACAATCAGCCGGGTGCCGCCAAAGCAGGTATCAACAACATTCGCCGCCAGCTGGAAAAGCGCGTTGCCAAGGGCAAGGTGAGCCAAGCCGATGTGGATAACATCATGGCTCGCCTACAGCCCGCCGACACAATCGACGCCCTGGCCGACAGCCGCCTAATTATTGAAGCCATTGTTGAAAACCTTGAGGTTAAACGGCAGGTGTTCGCCCAGCTCGAAGCGCTATGCTCGCCGGATACATTGCTCGCCAGTAATACCTCGTCACTATCGATCACCTCCATTGCAGCGAACCTTGAACGCCCTGAACGCATGGCGGGGCTTCACTTCTTTAACCCCGCCCCAGTGATGAAGCTAGTAGAAGTGGTGTCAGGTCTGGCGACCACCGCAGATGTTGCGAACACCCTTTTCGATACCGCTAGCGCCTGGGGCAAGGTGGCGGTACACGCAAGCTCTACCCCTGGGTTTATTGTTAACCGCGTGGCGCGGCCATTTTATGCCGAAGGGCTACGCCTGCTGCAGGAAGGTGCCAGCGATGCCGCCACTATCGATGCCTTGCTGCGTCAAGCCGGCGGGTTCCGCATGGGGCCTTTCGAACTGATGGACCTGATCGGTCATGACGTGAACTACGCGGTGACCCGCTCGGTGTTTGACGCTTACTACGGCGACACCCGTTTCGAGCCTTCCTTAGTACAGCAAGCGTTGGTTGAAGCCGGACGCCTGGGGCGTAAGTCCGGTCAAGGTTTCTTCGACTACGCTGAAGGCGCTGCGAAGCCGCAGCCTACGTTTGCCGAACCAGCAAATACGGAGCTACCAGCACTTGTCGTACAGGGTGCCAACAGCACTCTCGCGCCACTGCTGGAACGCGCTCAAGAAGCTGGTCTCAACGTGGTGTATCGCGAATCGCTACAGCAAGATGGCTCCCCTCGCCTATACCTAGGCGATCTGGTACTGGCGCTTAGCGACGGACGCTGCGCCGCCGAACGTGCGGCCAATGAAGGGCTCGATACTCTGGTACTGTTCGACTTATGCCTGGACTACCGCAGCGCCAGCGCCATTGCGCTTGCTGCTAGCCACACAACATCACCCGAGGCCCTCCAACTGGCCACCGCTTTCTTCCAGCGCCTGGGTATGGACGTAGCCTGGCTAACCGACACGCCGGGGCTGGTAGTGCTACGTACCGTGACCATGCTCGCTAATGAAGCTGCCGATGCCGTGCTGCAAGGCGTGTGCAGCGCTAAGGATGGCGACCTAGCGATGCAGGCGGGCGTTAACTACCCACAAGGCCCTCTGGCCTGGGCAGACTCACTGGGCCTGCCCTTCGTTCACCGCACCCTTACACACCTGCAGCAGAGCTACGGCGAAGAGCGCTATCGCAGCTCGTTCCTGCTGCGTCGCAACGCCTTGGGCGGGGGAAGCTTCCATGAGTGATGCCCAACTGACCCCACAACAGCTGGCGGAAGCCTGTGCCGAGGCAATGTTTGCCCGTGACCATGCCAGCCAAGGGCTGGGCATGCGGATTATCCGCGTAGCCCCTGGCTTTGCAGAACTGACCATGACCGTACGCCAGGATATGGTGCAGGGTCACGGCAACTGCCATGGCGGGTTTCTGTTTGCCCTGGCTGATTCCGCCTTTGCGTTTGCCTGCAATAGTTACGATGAGGCCACGGTGGCCTCAGGCTGCAGCATCGACTACCTCGGCCCTGGCCAACTAGGCGATGAACTGACCGCCACTGCCGAAGAGCGCAGCCGACGCGGACGCACCGGCATTTATGACATCACGCTGCGCAATCAGCACGGCGATACCGTTGCCCTGTTCCGCGGGCGTTCCTACAAAATTCGCGGCAGCGTACGCCGCTTGGAAGACACTGACGCAGAAAATACTGCCGCTGGAGATAACCAATGAAAGACGCGCTGATCATTGATGCCATTCGTACCCCAATAGGACGCTACGGCGGCGCACTTTCGAGCATGCGTGCCGATGACCTGGGGGCCATACCCATGCGCACCCTGATGGAACGCAACCCGAACGTCGACTGGTCGCTGATTGACGATATCTTTTACGGCTGCGCCAACCAAGCAGGGGAAGATAACCGCAACGTGGCGCGCATGTCCGCGCTGCTGGCCGGGCTTCCGGTCGAGGTGCCTGGCTCCACCATCAACCGCCTTTGCGGCTCTGGCATGGACGCCATCGGCAATGCCGCCCGCACCATCAAGACCGGCGAAGCGGGGCTAATGATTGCTGGCGGGGTGGAGTCGATGTCCCGGGCGCCCTTCGTGATGGGCAAGGCGGAGCAAGCTTTCTCACGCCAAGCCGATATTTTCGATACGACCATTGGCTGGCGCTTTATCAATCGTGCAATGAAAGCTCAGTTCGGCGTGGACTCCATGCCCGAAACCGCTGAAAACGTGGCTGAGCAGTTTGGCATTTCCCGAGAAGACCAGGACGCTTTTGCACTGCGCAGCCAGCAGCGTACCGCCGCCGCTATGGAGGCTGGCCGCCTTGCTGAAGAGATCGTTCCGGTCGAAATCCCCCGCCGCAAACAAGACCCGTTAGTGGTGGATACCGACGAGCACCCGCGCGCCGCCACGACCGCCGAGCAGCTCGCCAAGCTACCCACTCCCTTCCGCGAAGGCGGCAGTGTGACAGCGGGTAATGCCTCTGGGGTTAACGATGGCGCCTGTGCGCTGCTGCTGGCATCCCCCGAGCAAGCAGAGCGTTTTGGCTTAAAAGCCCGCGCCCGCGTGGTAGGCATGGCCACCGCTGGGGTGGAGCCGCGCATCATGGGGTTCGGCCCCTCTCCCGCCACCCGTAAGGTACTTGCCCAGACCGGGCTTACCCTCGAACAGATGGACGTGATCGAACTCAATGAAGCCTTTGCTGCTCAAGCGTTGGCAGTCATGCGCGACCTGGGCCTGAGCGATGATGCCGAACACGTCAATCCCAATGGGGGCGCTATTGCACTCGGCCACCCGCTGGGCATGAGCGGCGCTCGGCTTGTGACCACTGCCTTGCATGAACTCGAACGTCGGCAAGGACGCTTTGCGCTATGCACCATGTGTATTGGTGTCGGACAGGGCATTGCTCTAATCATCGAGCGCTTATAAGACGATTTCATAGGCCACGACTTCATGGATCACTACCCAGCCCATGGCTCATGAAACGTTGACCCAATAACAACTTGCTTGACCGGAGACTCCTGATGAATCAGCCCGCTACGCGTATCGACACTGCGACTCTCGACCCCTTGGAAACCGCCAGCATCGACGAGCTGCGCGCCACTCAGGTCAAGCGCCTGAAGTGGAGCCTGAAGCACGCTTACGACAATGTGCCGTTCTATCGCCAGTCTTTCGACAGAGCAGGAGTGCATCCCGACGATATCCAGACGCTAGCGGATCTCGCCAAACTACCGTTCACCACCAAGGCCGATCTGCGCGACAACTACCCGTTTGGCATGTTGGCCACGCCAATGAGCGAGATCGTGCGCATTCACGCGTCCAGCGGCACTACTGGGCAGCCCACGGTGGTGGGCTACACCCAGAAAGATATTGATGTGTGGTCCGATGTGGTGGCGCGCTCAATCCGCGCCGCTGGCGGCAGCCGCAGCGACAAAGTGCATGTGGCGTATGGCTACGGCCTGTTCACCGGCGGGCTGGGCGCGCATTACGGTGCCGAGCGCCTGGGCTGCGCAGTCATACCCATGTCGGGGGGCCAGACGGAGAAACAGGTTCAGCTGATCCGTGATTTCCAGCCGGACATCATCATGGTCACGCCCTCGTACATGCTCAACATTGCTGACGAGATGGAGCGCCAAGGCATCGATCCACATACACTGCCGCTGCGCACCGGCATTTTCGGTGCCGAACCCTGGACCGACAGCATGCGCACTGCCCTAGAGCAGCGTCTGGGCATCGATGCCCTCGATATTTACGGGCTCTCCGAGGTAATGGGGCCGGGCGTGGGCATGGAGTGCCTCGAAACCAAAGATGGCCCCACCATCTGGGAAGATCACTTCTATCCCGAAATCATCGACCCAGTCAGCGGTGACGTCCTGCCAGACGGTGAGTACGGCGAGCTGGTATTCACCACCCTAACCAAAGAAGGCCTGCCGGTGATTCGTTACCGCACCCGCGACCTGACCCGCCTACTGCCAGGCACTGCGCGCCCTATGCGGCGCATCGACAAGATCACTGGCCGCAGCGACGACATGCTGATCATTCGCGGGGTTAATGTGTTCCCCACCCAGATCGAAGAGCAGCTACTTAAGATCGCGTCACTTTCTCCCCACTACGAGATCGAAGTCAGCCGCCAAGGCAATATGGACATGGTGCTTGTTCGTGTAGAAGCGAATCATCATGACATCGCCCGCGACCCCGTAGCTTGTGAAGACGCCGCGAAACAGCTTCAGCATGCCATCAAGACGTATATCGGTATTAGCACCCAGGTTGAAGTGTGTCCGGTAGAGAGCGTTATGCGTTCGCTGGGCAAGGCCAGACGCGTCAAGGACCTTCGCTGATTCAGCTCCTTAACGCTTAGCGGCCTCTGATAAGCAACGCCGCGCCAACACAGCCCCTTTAGGAACTCCCCTACAGGGGCTTTTTTACACCCAAATAGTCAGTAAACGTCAGAAAAAATATCACATTCAGAATCACTTATCCTTGGTCATTTTTACTATATAAAACAGACATCTTTCCTTTATTCGTAATCACAAAGTCTTAAAGCGATACATAAAAATACTTGTTGATAAAATATTTTGTGTCACTATACTTTAAACAAGATAAGCCACACTCCCTGATAGTCCGACGCCGCGGAGGTCTCTATGTACGCGCAGCTCGTTGAAACCGGTTCTAACAAACTTAAAACGCTTGATGAGATGAGCCCTGAAGAACGCCAGTTCCAGGAGCGCATCAATGATGAAATTAAAATAGAACCCAAGAATTGGATGCCGGATGCCTACCGTAAGACGTTGATCCGTCAGATTTCTCAACACGCGCACTCCGAGATCGTCGGTATGCTGCCGGAAGGTAACTGGCTGACACGTGCACCGACCCTTAAGCGCAAACTGCAGCTAATGGCCAAGATTCAGGACGAGGCGGGTCACGGCCTGTACCTTTATAGCGCCATGGAAACGCTAGGTGCCGACCGCGACGAAGAGATCGACAAGCTTCACGATGGCCGCGCCAAGTACTCCAGCATCTTCAACTACCCCACGCTCAACTGGGCTGACATGGGCACGATCGGCTGGCTGGTCGACGGCGCTGCCATCGTCAATCAGGTACCGCTACAGCGCACCTCTTACGGCCCCTACGCGCGCGCCATGATTCGCGTGTGCAAGGAAGAGAGCTTCCATCAGCGCCAGGGTTATCAAATTCTGTTGACCATGATGCAGGAGGGCACTGACGACCAGAAAGCCATGGTGCAGGACTCCATCAACCGTTTCTGGTGGCCATCGCTAATGATGTTCGGGCCATCCGATGAGAACTCACCCAACAGCGCTCAATCGATGGCCTGGAAGATCAAACGCCACAGCAACGATGAGTTGCGTCAGCGCTTCCTCGACCAAACCGTACCGCAGCTAGAGCTGCTGGGCTGCACCGCCCCTGATCCGGATCTCAAATATAACGAAGAGACCGGTCACTATGAGTTCGGTGAAATCGACTGGCAGGAGTTTTTTGACGTAGTGAAAGGCAACGGCCCCTGCAACCGCGAGCGTGTCGAGGCACGTCGCAGCGCCATCGATAACGGTGCCTGGGTACGTGAAGCCGCCGTGGCCTATGCCGCCAAACGTCAACGACGAGCGGCCTGATTTTAAAACCTGCTCTTAAAACACGTGATCCTTACAACAATAGGGAGTCTCGCGAGCCGAGGCTCCTCTGACCACTGAGGCTTCTCTCATGGCTGACTGGCCCCTCTTCGAAGTTTTTATACGCAGCAAGCATGGTCTTAACCACAAGCACGTCGGTAGCGTACACGCCGCCGATCGCTGCATGGCAATTGAAAATGCCCGCGAGCTTTATACCCGCCGTAATGAAGGGGTAAGCATCTGGGTGGTTCCGGCCAGCGAAATCACCGCATCTTCTCCCGACGAGAAAGAGCCGCTGTTCGACCCGTCTAATGACAAGGTCTATCGCCACGCATCCTTCTACAAACTGCCGAAAGAAGTCGGCCACATGTGAGGGAGGCAGTGATGCAGAACCTAGCTCTGAAAAACTCAGTTCAAAAAAACATAGCTCAAAAAACACAAACACCGTTGACCGATTACCTGCTACGCCTTGGCGACAGCGCTTTAGTACTGGGTCAGCGCCACGCGCAGCTGTGTGGCAAGGCCCCCGCGCTGGAAGAAGAAATGGCGTTGATGAATGTGGGTCTTGATCTGTTCGGACAGGCGCGCAACTGGCTAGGCTATGCGGCTGAGCTGATAGCCGCTGAAGGCGGTGGCAGCCAGCATAAAATTGATGCCGATCACCTGGCTTTTCGCCGCGACGCACACGACTTTCGCAACCTGCTGATCGCCGAACAGCCCAACGGTGACTTCGCCGACATCATGGGACGCCAGTTCCTGTTCGATGCATGGCATGTTCACCTACTTGACGGCCTAGCCGAATCCAGCGACCCGCGCATTGCTGAAGTGGCCGCCAAGTCACTCAAGGAAGCAACGTACCACCTACGCCGCTCCTCCGAATGGGTTATTCGCCTGGGCGATGGCACCGAAGAGAGCCACACCCGTATGCAGCGCGCCCTCAATAACCTCTGGCAGTTTACCGGCGAGCTATTGCAAACCGACGAAATTGACCAGGCCATGATAGAGGCCGGTATCGCGCCTGATCCGGAAACCATTGCCGCTCGCTGGAAAGCGACGGTGGAAGAGGTGCTTGAGGAAGCCACGCTGGAACGCCCTTCCTACGACGCTTGGATGTATACCGGCGGCAAAGTTGGGCATCACACCGAGCACTTGGGCTTTTTGTTGGCGGAAATGCAATACCTGCCGAGGACGTATCCTGATGCGACCGTCTGGTAACCCAACGCCTGCTCCTATCGGTAATGGGCCTGTCAGTGACGGGCCTATCGATGACTGGCCCTCCAGAGACCTGATCGGCAGCGACCGCAGCGGGCTGCCACGAGCGGGCGAAAAAGGCGATGTCGACGCTGTACTGGCCGTTTTACAGGAAGTGCCAGACCCGGAAGTGCCTGTGGTCAGCGTGGTTGAGCTGGGAATTGTGCGCGATATCGATTGGGTGGACGGTCGGTTGGCGGTCAACGTAACGCCAACTTACTCCGGTTGCCCAGCAACGGAAGTTATTGAACAGCATATCCATGAAGCACTGGTGGCCGCTGGCTACTCAGACCCGCTGATTCAGCGCCGCCTATCCCCCGCCTGGACCACCGACTGGCTGACCGACGAAGGGCGCGAAAAATTGCGCGCCTACGGCATCGCACCGCCGGTAGGAAGTGCTAGCAAACGTAGCCTGACAGGCCAGTCTGATCCGGTAGTGCCCTGCCCTTTATGTGGCAGCAACGCGACCGAACGCGTCAGCGAATTCGGCTCTACAGCTTGCAAGGCGCTCTACCGCTGCCGCGATTGCCTGGAGCCTTTCGATTATTTCAAGTGTCTGTAAAACGACGAGACCATTTCCCATGAGCCGATTTCACGCCCTGACCGTCAAGGATGTACGCAAGGAAACCCATGATGCTGTTTCCATTGCTTTCGACATTCCCGACGACCTGCTGGACGCCTTTCGTTTCACCCAGGGGCAGTACCTGACACTGCGCCACGACATCAACGGCGAAGATGTCCGACGCTCTTATTCAATCTGCACCGGCGTCCACGAACATGAGATGAGAGTCGCCGTCAAGCTAGTGCCAGGCGGCAGCTTTTCCAGCTTTGCCAACCAACAATTAAAGCCTGGTGATCGCCTTGACGTGATGCCGCCCCAAGGCAAGTTCTTCGTGCCGCTTGATCCCAGCCGTGAAGGCCATTATCTGGCGGTGACCGCTGGCAGCGGCGTCACCCCCATCATGTCGATTGTTTCCACCACCCTGGAAAGCGAGCCAAAAAGTCGTTTTACCGTCATCTATGGCAACCGTTCTACCACGGGCACGCTGTTTCGCGAGCGACTACAGGATCTCAAGGATCGTTACCTAGAACGCCTCAACATCATTTACGTGTTCAGCCGCGAACAACATGAAATCGAGCTGTATAACGGCCGTATCGATGTCGATAAGTGCAATGCCCTGTTTGATCGCTGGGTAGACGTACCCAATCTCGACGCTGCATTTATCTGTGGTCCGCAAGAGATGACCGAGATTGTGCGTGATGTCTTGACCGACCACGGACTACCGAAGGACAAGGTGCACTTTGAGCTTTTCACGACGGGGCTACCGACCGCAGGCGCCAAGCGCCGCCAGGCAACCAGCGCCGCTCAGCTTGAAGCAGAAACTTCGCACATCAAAGTGATCATCGACGGCCGCACCATCGAATATAAGCTGCCCCGCAATACCCAGAATATTCTCGATGCAGGTAACGAGCACGGCGCCGACCTACCGTTCTCGTGCAAGGCTGGCGTGTGCTCCACCTGCAAGTCCAAAGTCATCGAAGGGGAGGTGGAAATGGACGCTAATTACGCTCTGGAAGATTACGAAATAGATGCTGGCTACGTACTGTCCTGCCAGTGCTATCCGATCAGCGACAAGGTGGTCCTCGATTTTGACGAGGTGTAAGCCCTAGTCCACCTACTTCCAAGCCGGCGACCGCGCCGGCTTTGTCTATGTTGTACGGGAGAACACGCAATGCCAGTTTTACAGAGTTACATTGCCGGTCAGTGGTTTGGCAAAACCGAGTCCAAAGCACTAATCAGCGCCATCAACGGCGAGACCGTTGCGCACACTCACCAAGAAGCAATCGATTTCCGCGAGGCGGTGGCGTATGCCCGCCACACCGGCGTAAAAAATATGTTGGCGCTGGATTTCCAGCAGCGGGCTGCCATTCTTAAGGCGCTGGCCGCCTATATCCAAGAGCGTAAGCGTGAGCTCTATGCCATCTCCCACCACACCGGCTGCACCAAGGCTGACTCTTGGATCGACATTGACGGTGGTTTCGGCACCCTGTTTACCTACGCCTCCACGGGGCGTAAGGAACTGCCCTCCGGCAATGTGGCCCACGAAGGCCCAGTGACCCAGCTAGGTAAAGAGAACCACTTCAACGGCACCCACATTCTGGTGCCCCGCCGCGGTGTCTCGGTGCATATTAATGCCTTCAACTTCCCCATCTGGGGCATGTTAGAGAAGTTCGCGCCCGCCTTTCTGGCAGGCATGCCGTGTATCTTCAAACCGGCCACTGCGACCAGCTACCTGACCGAAGCTGCGGTGCGCGTCATCATCGACTCTGGCCTACTGCCGGAAGGTGCGCTGCAACTGGTGATTGGCGGGGCGGGCGACCTACTAGATCACCTAGAAGAACAAGACTTTGTGACCTTTACCGGCTCAGCGAATACCGCCCTAATGCTGAAAGGCCACCCTAACATTATGGCAAAGAGCATTCCCTTCAACGCTGAAGCGGATTCACTCAATAGCGCCATCATGGCCCCTGATGTAAGCCCGGAAGATGAAGAGTTCGAGATCTTTGCCAAAGAAGTGGTCAAGGAAATGACCGCCAAGGCAGGCCAGAAATGTACCGCGATTCGTCGAGTGTTAGTGCCCGCCGAGCATCTGGATACATTGGCGGACATGATTAAAGAGCGACTTTCCAGAATCGTGGTCGGCGACCCCAATGAAGAAGGTGTGCGCATGGGCGCGCTCTCGTCCGGCGACCAGCTACGCGACGTAAACGAAGCTATCGAGCAGCTGCTGGAAACCAGCGAGTGCGTTTTTGGCAGAGATGGCAGCTTCAAGCCTGTCGGCCAGGGCGTGGAAAACGGTGCTTTCATCACCCCCCAGCTCCTGATCAACCGCAACCCACTGAACGATGGCGGCGCTCACGACATTGAAGCCTTTGGCCCTGTTGCGACGCTAATGCCTTACAGCGGTATCGACGAAGCGCTGGCCATCGCCGCCAAGGGCAAAGGCAGCCTGGTAACTACGCTGACCACAAAAGACCCCGCCATTGCTGCCGAAATGATCCCCGTGCTGGCCGCCCAGCACGGCCGCCTGCACATTCTAGATGCTCAGGCATCAAAGGAGTCTACGGGTCACGGCTCTCCGCTACCGATGCTCAAGCATGGTGGGCCTGGCCGCGCAGGCGGTGGCGAGGAACTCGGCGGTATTCGTGCAGTTCACCACTACCTGCAGCGCACCGCTATCCAAGGCTCTCCGACCATGCTGGCGGCAGTCACAGGGGAGTATGTGCGTGGCGCCAAGGTGATCGAGAACGATATCCACCCGTTCCGCCGCCATTTCGACGACCTGCAGGTGGGTGAGTCACTGCTCACCCACCGCCGCACCGTTACCGAAGCTGACATCGTCAATTTTGGCTGCCTTTCCGGCGACCATTTCTACATGCACTTCGACGACATTGCCGCGAAAGAGACCCAGTTCGGCCAACGTATTGCCCATGGTTACTTTGTACTGTCGGCGGCTGCGGGTCTGTTCGTCTACCCAGGCGAAGGCCCCGTACTGGCTAACTACGGCCTGGATACTCTGCGCTTTATTACACCTGTGCTGGTCGGCGATACCATCCGCGCCCGCCTAACCTGTAAACGCAAAATTGATCAGGGCCGGGCCTCTCCCGACGGGCACCCACAAGGCGTGGTGATGTGGGACGTGGCCGTGACCAATCAACATGATGAGCTGGTCGCCAGCTACGACATTCTAACGCTGGTCGCGAAACGCCAGTAACGTCTCAGCCGATACAGCTAGACAAAAAGCAAGACAAAAACGGATGACAGGGCACTTACCCTGTCATCCGTTTCTTTAGCACGGACGTTAATAGAACCGCATTAATCGCACAGCGTTAATACAGCAGCTGCGGCAGGAACAGCACAATCGCTGGGAAGATAAGCACGAGTAGTGCGCGGATGGTACCTGCGACCCAGAAAGGGGTGACGCCACGGAAGATAGTGCCCGTTGATACATCCGGCAATACAGCCCGCAATACGAACACGTTCATACCAACAGGGGGCGTTATCAAACTGATCTCGATGACAATAACGACAAGTATGCCAAACCACACCAAGTCGTAACCTAGCCCCGCAACGACGGGGAAAAATACCGGCACGGTTAGCAGCATCATCGACATGCTTTCAAACACACAGCCCAGTATCACGTAGATAGCGATAATCACCAGAATGACCACAAAAGGTGCCACATTGAGGCCATTAACCAGCGCCAGCAAGTCTCCAGGCAGCCCCGCACGGTTGATAAAGTTAGCGAAGATCAGCGCCGTTAAAACCACGGCAAATAGCATCGCCGTAGTACGCACGGTGTCCATCAACACATTCATCAACACTTGTGGTGTCAGCGCACGCCGCGTCAGTGCAATCAAAAATGCACCCATCGCACCAATACCGGCTGCTTCTGTGGGCGTAAACACGCCTAGGTAAATACCGCCAATCACCAGCACAAACAGCGCTAGCGTACTGCCTACGCTTTTTAGTGCTTGAATCCGCTCTGCCCATGGCACTCTCTCTGCTGCAGGACCTGCACTGGGGTCACGCCAGAGAACCCACTTGATGGCACCTATATAAAGAAAAATGCCAAGAATGCCGGGAATAAAGCCAGCCGCGAACAGCTCACGAATACTGGTTTCGGTCAGAATTCCATAAATCACCAACATAACGCTCGGTGGTATCAAGATACCCAAGGTGCCACCCGCAGCAATGGAGGCAGCGGCAAGCGAATCCTTATAGCCATATTTGCGCATTTGCGGCATGGCAACTCGGCCCATGGTCGCGCACGTCGCCAAGCTCGATCCACATATCGCACTAAAACCGCCACAGGCAACAATCGTCGCCATCGCCTGACCACCCTTGCGGTGACCTAGAAAGCCATTAGATGCTCGAAACAAGGCATCGGATAATCCCGCATGGGAAACAAAGTTGCCCATTAGAATGAACAAGGGTATGACCGACAGACCATAGTCCATAGCCGTATCGACCACACGGCGCGCCGCCATTGCCTCAGCCGCATTCCAGTTACCGGTGAGAAAATAGAACCCGGCAAAACCGACGATACCCATCGCAAACGCCAGGGGCACGCGTAGAAAGACTAATACCAACAGTACTGCGAAACCGTACAGCGCTTCAGTCATGAGACTCTCCTTTGCTCAATGGGCCACCTTTTTCGATTACCTTGAGCCCTTCGAGCAAATAGAAACCGGCTCGCATGAGAGTGAGTAGCGCTGAAAGCGCGAGCATGATAGCGATCAACCCGATCAGATAGCCGCGTGGAATGCGCAAAAACTCGGTCACGTCTCCCCATGAGAAAGCGCGCTCTGCCAGTGCCCACACGCGCTGCGCCATCACCCACAGGGCGGCCGTCACGATTAGGTTAACAATCACTTCACGTATCCAGACAAGCTTGGCTGGGAAAACCGCATCAAGCAGATCAACAGCGACATGCTCTTGACGCCAACAAACGACCGGCAGCGACAGAAATACCAGCGCTGCCAACATCAGTTGGGTTAATTCAACGGTGCCAAGGATGGGGGAGTTAAAAAAGTAGCGGCCGCCTACGTCAGCAGTGGTCAACAGCATCATGCCAAAGAGGGTAGCGCCGGCCACCCCCTCTAGCATCATCTGCAGAACCCGGCTAACGCGCGTAGCACGTGCCATTTGGGTTTGCATGGTCGCTCTCCGTCTAGCGCCAGTAAGTACTTACTTTGAGTTATCAGGGGCTAAGTCTTAAGGTGCTAAGTCATCAGGTACTAGGCCACTTACGCTCTCTTCTTCCGCTGCAGCAATAAGCTGCTCGCGATAGAATTCGATAGCGGCCATCGCATCGACGTTACGGTTTTCTGAGACAGACTCAGCCCACTCAGCAATCATGCTGTCACTCATACTTTGCAGTGTGTTGAGGTCATCGCTACCGAGTTCGGTAAAGGTGTGGCCAAGCTCTTCTGCAAAGTCGACGCCCCGCACATCGGATACGTCCATCATGTAGCCGAACAGGCGAGATAAGCGCTCACCAGAAACAGATTCAACGGCTTCACGATCTTCAGGCGACATTTCATCCCAGATCATCGGATTGACAACAATGGTGAAACTGCCGCGATAGAAACCACCATCAACTTTGAGGGTGTAGGGGAAGATCTCCGCAACACGGAAACTGCGCAGCCCTTCAGGAACCAGCATCGCACCGTCAATAACACCCTGAGAGCCAGCTTCGTAAACCCCGGTAGGCGGCAAGGCAACACCGGTCAGTCCCAGGGCGTTAGAGAGGTCTCCCATTACGCCACCGCCTACGCGAATGCGCTTGCCTTTAAGGTCTTCTAAGGTTTCGTACTGCTCACTGCTAAAGATCCAGCCGGGCCCGTGGACACCGGCGGCCACAACATCAACGCCACGGTGTTCACCTGCCGCTGCCAGATACTCCTGGTGGGTACGCCAGTAGGCACTGGAGGCATGTTCCGATGAGAAGTCCTGGAAAGTGGGAAATTCCGGAAGCTTGGTTAGCTGAAAGCGACCAGTGTTATAGCCGTGGAAAACCCAGGTCGCATCGGCGATACCATCGGCCACCATTTCCATCTGAGAAGCCGGGGGCCCCATATCATGTATCACGTCTACGGTTACGCGACCTTCCGTTGCTTCTTCAATCCACGCTTTCCACGTTGGCCATACCATGGTGTTGATGCCGTGATTCGGGCCAGCCCAGGTACTCACGGTGATGGTTGTTTGTGCAAAGGCGGAGGTGCTCAGCGTTGCGGCGGCAATGGCGCCGACCATTAAGTTTGTTGTTTTATTCACTTTTCTTTCCTCTAGTCGTCACGAAGCGGAAGCGCTCAACGTGATACTTTATTATCATATTAATAAAAATATATGAATCACGTTATTTATCACGATGCCTGCAGATACGTGGGTCGTGCAACGACCCATCGACTAATAGATGCTAATACTTAAGTATTAATAAGTATTTTTTTATTAAATTACAATGATTTATATGAAAAGCAACCACTCCCTTGAGTCGCTACCAATGACTATAGGGGATTATTTTTCTCTCAGCTTTTTGTTACACAAATATTACCTACTGAGCCACTAACGACGCCCCATTGAGAGCATGCCGCTTAGCATTCGCCAACGTGTCTCGTTTTGCCTCTCTCTGGCCTTTAGCCAATTCTCTCCAACTGCCGTTCAAGCTTGCGCATGGTATTAAGCAGGTCACGATACTCACCAACGCTTAGGGTTGACACCAGATTGGCTTCCCACGCTTGGGCTTCGGGCACTAACTTATTGAGTAGCGCTTGCCCAGTTTCCGTTAGCTGTAAGTCATGTAACCGCTGGTCCTGCTGCGAGGGCGTCCGGCTGATTAATCCGCGTTCTTCCAGCGACTGAATAGCGCGAGACACGCGCGCCTTGTCCATGTTGGTATAGGCACATACCTTCTTCGCGGTTAAATCGTCGCAGTGGCTAAGCCATGCAAGTACGCGCCACTGGGCGATGTTGAGCTCATAGGACTCAGCATAAAGCTTCTCTAACGCCTGGCTGATGCGGTCAGCGAGGCGATTCAGCTGATAGGGTAGAAACTGATTAAGGTCTAGCTCTGCCCTGGCTGAAGAGTCCAAAGAGGCCTCGCCGTCTGCTTTATCCATCGTCATTGTATTTCTCCTAGTGCCGCCGGATGATGGCAAAAAAACAGCACGATAGCTGGGAATATGGGCACCAGCAACGCGCCTATCACACTGATATTGTGCCTCGTCAGCACTTCTCGTGGCGGCATAAACTCCATGTCTCGATATAGCAGCAGGCGCATCAAACGCGTGACTGACATCACTCCTCGTTAAAGCTAGTGAGCCTCTATGAAGCTCATCACAGCCGTGAACACTGCCCCCATATGGTATCTTATGCAACCAATTTACAGATTTTAATCATTAGACCTAAGTCTTATTTTGCATTAAACAGCTGATTTTTTCAGATTTATTGTTAATACCTTGCAAAAAAAGACCCATCCGGCACACAGCATACTGGACATTTAGTTTCATAAGAAACTATTCTCCTGTCGTACAACGATCTGAATCACCCTGATAGCACCGGAGATACCATGAGCAAGAAATTCGCATCCCATGCCGATACCGAAGAGAAACAGATCAGTTTCACCAAGCTGGCAGAAGGGCTTTACGCCTACACGGCCGAAGGTGATCCCAATACCGGTATTGTGATTGGCGATGACAGCGTAATGGTCATCGACACCCAGGCCACGCCCATCATGGCCCAGGACGTTATCCGCCGTATTCGCGAGGTAACTGACCTGCCGATTAAGCATGTGGTCATGAGCCACTACCATGCGGTGCGTGTTCTCGGTGCTTCGGCGTACGATGCTGAGAACATATACGCAAGCCAGAACACCTATGACCTGATTGTAGAGCGTGGCCAGCAAGACTATGAATCAGAAGTCGGCCGCTTCCCGCGCTTGTTCAAAGGGGTCGATTCTGTCCCTGGTTTAACCTGGCCAACCACTGTCTTCCAGGAAAAACTGACCGTCTTCATGGGTGAGCGCGAGGTACAGATCATCCACTTGGGCCGCGGACACACCAAGGGCGACACCATCGTTTGGTTACCGAAAGAAAAAGTGATATTTGCCGGCGACCTGGTTGAGTATGGCGCGACCCCCTACACCGGCGATGCTTACCACGAAGACTGGCCTGCCACGCTTGACCGCCTGCAGGCCATGCAGCCTCAAAAGCTGGTGCCCGGTCGCGGCGATGCACTGCAAACTGCCGAACAGTGCCAGGAAGCTATTCAAGGCACCCGCGACTTCTTGAATGACATGTACGGAAGCGTCAAAGCCGGTAAGGCAGCGGGCAAATCACTCTCTGAGTGCTACGCCGAGACCTACGCGCTACTTAAGCCGAAGTATGGCCACTGGGTCATTTTCGATCACTGTGTCCCTTTCGACATCACTCGCTGCTACGACGAAGCAGGCGGCGAATACCCAGATCCCCGCATCTGGACGGCAGAGCGTGATACCGCTATGTGGCACTCGCTGCAGGACGCCGTTGAAAATCAGTAAGTGCCTCACCAGTGACACCCACTGATCATGCCCAGCTGTCGGGGGCAACGCACCCGACGCTGTAGGGGAGTAATAGATGCCAACAACCTATAAAAATCCTGTCTATCCTTACCGACGCCCGCCTGAGCTCGATGCTCCAGACGTTCGCCATTACCCGGTAGTGATTGTCGGTGCCGGGCCCAGCGGCCTCGCTGCCGCTATCGACTTGGCTCAGCAAGGCATTAATTCGATTGTCCTGGACGATAACAACACCGTTAGCGTCGGGTCACGGGCACTGTGCTTTGCTAAACGTTCGCTGGAAATTGTCGACCGCCTGGGCTGTGTCGAGCCGATGCTTGAAAAAGGCGTTACTTGGCAGCACGGCCGCGTCTTTTTCCAAGACCGCGAAGTCTACGACTTCAACCTGCTGCCCGAAGACGGCCACCGTATTCCGGCCTTTATTAACTTGCAGCAGTATTACTTTGAAGAGTTCCTGGTCAACCGTGCTCACGACTTTGCTGAGCACATTGACCTTCGCTGGAAGCATAAGGTCATTGATGTTGACGCTCAGCCCGACAGCACCGCCATCACGGTCTCGACTCAGGAGGGTGACTATCAGCTGACCTGTGACTATCTTCTTGTTTCGGATGGCGCTAACAGCCGAATCCGCGACATGCTGGGCCTAGAGTGCAAAGGCCAGGTATTTCAGGACCGCTTCCTGATTGCGGATGTGGTGATGAAGGCCGACTTCCCAACAGAGCGCTGGTTCTGGTTTGACCCGCCCTTCCATCCTAACCAGTCAGTGCTGCTGCACAAGGAACCGGACAATGTTTGGCGTATCGACTTCCAGCTAGGCTGGGACGCTGACCCGGAAGAAGAGAAGAAAGAGGAGAACATTCGCCCACGCGTGCAGGCAATGCTTGGCCAAGACGTGGAGTTCGAGCTTGAGTGGGCCAGTGTCTACACCTTCCGCTGCCGCAAGATGGATAACTTTATTCATCACAGCGTGATATTTATGGGCGACGCGGCGCATCAGGTATCTCCCTTTGGCGCCAGAGGGGCTAATGGTGCCCTACAAGGTGTGGATAACTTGGTATGGAAGCTTGTTCGGGTTCTCAAGCAGCAAGCGCCTGCGTTGCTTTTGTCCACGTATAACGCTGAGCGCCAGCACGGCGCGGCAGAAAACATCCTTAACTCTACCCGGGCCACTGACTTTATTACCCCGAAGAGCCATATCAGCAAAGTGTTCCGCGATGTGACGTTAGAGCTGGCTGAGAAACATGCCTTCGCACGTAGTCTGGTCAACAGCGGCCGCCTTTCCATGCCGTGTCGCTATGACCACTCACCGCTTAATACCCCCGATGTTGACGGTGGCCCAAGCGAGTTACGCCCTGGCAGTCCCGTCAAAGACGCCCCCATTCGGTTAGGCAAAGAGAGCGCGTGGCTGCTCAACCAGTTTGGCAATGGCTTTGTGTTGCTACTCGATGGCCGTATGGATGACGGGCACGCTGACGCCTTGTCAAAAGAGCTGGGTGAGCTGTTAGAACGCCGCCCTGATTTAAGACTGGTGGTCGCTAGTTCCGCGTCAAATGCGCTTAGCGCTCTGCCGCGCACCACCCTCATCGACGATACCGAAGGTCTAGTGACAGAGCGATACGGCTTGAAGGCAGGTGCCGGATACCTTATCCGCCCTGACCAACACGTTGCTGCTCGCTGGCACGCCGTTACAGCTCACAAGGTTGAAGATGCTTTAGACCGTGCGCTAGGCGTTCATCTTGCAAGTGATGCTGACACGCCCTCTCAGGAACGCCGCCATGCCAATGCTTGAACTGAACCCCAATTTCACTGACCCGGATGCCTTTTATGCGGCACTTACAGCGCTGCATCGTGACCGCAGCGACGCCGAAAGCGAACGCATCAATGCCCGCCTGATCCTGTTACTTGCCAACCACGTCGGCGATCAAGCGGTGCTCAAAGAGGCGATGGCCCATGCAGCCTGTGACGTCGATCAATAGCCGCGCCATAGGTTTATAACAATTTAGCTTTAACAAAATATACGTTTATCAAACTAACGTTCAAATAAAGCAGGACCTAACAATGACTGAACAGTTGAGCTATCAAAACGGCTTTCATAATCACTTTTCAAGCGAAGCGCTGCCGGGCGCCCTGCCGATTGGGCAAAACTCACCCCAACGCTGCGCTTACGGCCTATACGCGGAACAGTTAACCGGTTCCGCGTTCACTGCGCCGCGTCATCAAAACTTTCGCAGCTGGCTCTACCGCATTCGCCCGTCCGTTGTTCAGAGCGCGTATCAGCCGCTAGAAAACAAAAACATCCATACGGCTCCGTTAGACAAACCTGCGGCGGACCCCAACCAGATGCGCTGGGATCCCGTTGCTATTCCAGATGCACCGACTGATTTTATCGATGGCTTGTTTACCATTGCGGTCAACGGAGATGCGGGAACCCAAGCTGGCGTGGGCGTGCATGTTTATACATTCAATAAAGACATGACCGAGCGGTTTTTCTACAACGCAGATGGTGAGTTGCTCTTCGTTCCCCAACTGGGCGCTATTCGTTTACGCACTGAATTTGGTGACATCGAGATTGATAACGGAGAGATTGCCGTTATCCCACGCGGCGTGAAGTTCCAAGTGCGTAGGGCACAGGGGGTTGACGCTGCGCGGGGATATATTTGCGAAAACTACGGCAGTCCTTTAGAGCTACCCGGCCTCGGCCCCATCGGAGCTAACGGTTTAGCCAACCCACGTGACTTCCAAAGCCCCGTGGCAGCCTATGAAGACCTTGAAGGCGACTACCGCTTAGTGGCTAAGTTCTCTGGTCGCTTCTGGGAGACAAAGCTCAACCATTCACCGTTAGACGTGGTGGCGTGGCACGGCAACTGCGCGCCCTATAAATATAATCTGGCTAACTTTAACACCATCAATACGGTAAGCTTCGACCACCCAGACCCATCAATCTTTACCGTCTTGACGTCACCCTCTGATACGCCGGGAATGGCCAATCTTGATTTTGTCATTTTTCCACCGCGCTGGATGGTTGCCGAGAACACCTTCAGGCCACCCTGGTTCCACCGTAACCTGATGAGCGAGTTTATGGGGCTTATCCACGGTGAGTATGACGCCAAAGCGGAAGGCTTCACCCCAGGCGGCGCCAGCCTACATAACTCTATGTCGCCCCACGGCCCGGATGCTGAAACCTTTGAAAAAGCCTCCAACGCCGAGCTGAAGCCCCAGTTCCTGGGGGACACACTGGCCTTCATGTTTGAAAGCCGCTACTTCTTCCATCCGACCCCTGCGGCGCTGGATGCGGACTTCCGCCAACGTGATTATGTTGATGTCTGGTCAACGCTGCGTTCGCACTTCGATCCAAACCAGCCCTAACACTATTATAACGAGTGGGGCTGCGCGCCCCACCCTGATGACAAGGATTGAATCATTATGAAACTTGCAACACTTAAAAAGGGGCGCGATGGGGCGCTCATCATTGTCTCCCGCGACCTCACTCGTGCAGTGAGCGCTGACGATATTGCTCCCACGCTGCAAGCCGCCATTGAAAACTGGGAAGCGGTTAGCCCGCCGCTTGAAGCGCGCTATGCACAGCTGAACAGCGGTGATGCTGACGGCGCTTTTGAACTTGACCAGAGTGCCCTGCACTCCCCGTTACCGCGTGCCTACCAGTGGGCCGACGGCTCCGCCTACCTGAACCATGTCAAGCTGGTACGCCAGGCACGTAATGCCGAGATGCCTGAAACCTTTTGGACCGACCCGCTGATGTACCAGGGCGGTAGCGACTACTTCCTAGCCCCCACTGACGATATTGAAGCGGTGAGTGAAGAGCATGGCATCGACTTTGAGGGCGAGATCGCCGTTATCACCGATGACGTACCCATGGCCGTGACCCCAGAGGAAGCCGCCAAGCACATTAAGCTCGTAATGCTGGTTAACGATGTGAGCCTGCGCGGCCTCATTCCAGGCGAACTCGCTAAAGGCTTCGGCTTTTTCCAAGCCAAGCCCGCCTCTTCTTTTTCGCCTATCGCGGTGACCCCCGATGAGCTGGGCGATGCCTGGCAGGATGGCAAGGTACACCTACCGCTGACCGTGCACCTTAATGGCGAGAAGTTTGGCGAGCCAGAAGCGGGTCCCGATATGATTTTCAGCTTCCCACAGCTGGTTGCCCATGCGGCTAAGACTCGATATCTCGGCGCGGGTGCTGTGATTGGCTCGGGCACTATTTCTAACCCAGACCCCGACGGCGGCCCTGGAAAGCCAGTGGCTGATGGTGGTGTAGGCTATAGTTGCTTGGCCGAAGTGCGCATGGTCGAGCAGATACTCCACGGCCAGGTGAAAACGCCCTTTATGCGCTTTGGCGACCGAGTTCGTATCGAAATGTTCGACCGCGATGGCCACAACATCTTTGGCACGATTGATCAACAAGTCGTGAAGTATCAGCCCAAATAAAGCACGGCAATATAAGGAAAGCGACATGACGACGCTTTACGGCTACTTCCGCTCGTCGGCTGCGTATCGGGTGCGCATCGCCTTAAACCTCAAGGGTCTAGCCTACGACCAGACCCCCGTCAATCTGGTGAAAGGCGAGCAACGGGGTGACGAGCAATTGGCGCGCAACCCGCAGGGGATGGTGCCAAGCTTGGGGCTAGATGACGGTGTAGTGCTCAACCAGTCACTGGCGATCTGCGAGTACCTTGACGAGGTGTACCCAGCTCCCGCGCTGCTGCCGGCTGACGCCTTAGCGCGCGCGCGGGTGCGTAGCCTTGCGCAGTTAGTCGCTTGCGACACTCACCCGCTCAACAACCTGCGGGTACTCAAGTACCTGGTGGGTGAGCTGGGAGCGGACGACAACGCCAAGCTTACCTGGTACCGCCACTGGGTTACCGAGGGATTTACCGCTCTGGAAGCAGCGCTTGCAGGTGGCGCCAATACCGGCGATTTTTGCCATGGCGACACCCCAACGCTTGCGGATATCTGCCTGATACCCCAGGTGTATAACGCAGAACGCTTCGAGTGCGATTTATCAGCCTACCCGACGATCCAGCGCATCGCTGCCAATTGTCGTGCGCTGCCAGCCTTTGCAAACGCCGCACCGGAGGCACAGCCTGACGCTAACTGAGCTTAAGCTAAGAGAAAAGCTAAGCTAGGCAGGTCAGCAATGAGCGGGCGCCTCTCCGCTGGGAAGGCGCCCGTCGCGTGTCTAACCATAAGGAGCTACGGGGTGCTAAAGCTGCCCTCTACCGCCACTATCGTGGCCCTGGCCGCACTAACGGCGCTCGGCCCGCTAGCGACGGATATGTACTTACCCGCCATGCCCGCCATGGCACAAGCGCTGAATACCGGCCCAGACCAAATCCAGCTAACCCTTAGCCTCTATATGGCTGGATTCGCCCTGGCTCAACTATTATGCGGCCCAATCTCTGACCGCTTTGGCCGCCGCCCAGTGATGATCGCAGGCCTCTCGCTGTTTCTCGCGGCAAGCCTACTCTGCGCCTGGGCACCAACCGTCGAATGGCTGCTGGCTGGACGCTTCTTGCAGGCCTTCGGCGGTGCTGCTGGCCCGGTGCTAGCAAGGGCCGCAGTGCGCGACATCCACGGGCCTATCGAAGCAGGCCGCATCCTCGCCTATATGGCGAGCACCATGGCGCTCGCCCCTGCCCTGGCTCCTGTTGGGGGTGCGGTATTGCTGCTGTTCTTTGGCTGGGAATCAGTGTTCGTGGTGCTGGCACTTTATGCGGCGGTGATGCTGGCGGTGCTGATACTGATGCTGCCCGAACCGCTAGCGAAGGAGCGGCGGCAGTCGGTTCACCCAAGGGCGATACTCGCTAACTTTCGCCTACTACTAAGCCAGCGCGCCTTTATTGGCTACACCTTGGTGAATGCGGCCGCTTTTTCCGGGCTGTTCGCTTACCTTTCGGGCTCCTCCTTTGTACTCATCGAGTATATGGGTGTCGCCCCTACCCTTTATGGCGTGCTGTTCACGCTGATTGTCGTGGGCTTTTTTATTGGAACGCTGGCCAGCGGCCGATATAGCCACCGCCTGGGGCGTGATCGCCTTATCACCCTGGGCAGCGTGGTCTGCGCGATAGGCGGAGGAATCATGGCGGGCTTGGCCGTGGTGGGCATTCATCTCCCCTGGGCAGTCGTGGGGCCGCAGATGGTATTCATGCTGGGCGTCGGCATTCTGATGCCGCAAACAATGGCCGGGGCGCTCGCGCCCAACCCACAGTGTGCCGGTGCGGCATCTTCTTTATTTGGTTTCCTGCAAATGACGATTGCCGCTGTGGTAGGTGGATTAGTTGGGCAATTCCACGACGGCAGCTCCCGCACCATGGCCTTGACGATAGGGCTGATGGGGCTGCTCACCTTGCTAAGCCACTGGCTGCTGGTACGCCGCCGAAAAGAGGCGTAGCTGAATCACTGTATCGCTACCTAGCAAAAGGCCACGCATTGCATTGCGTGGCCTGATGAAAGCTTTGTAAAAACGCTTTCTAACACGATCAGCAATAACCCGTAGCGGGGGTCTTTCGCCATGGATGGCGAAAGTAGCGCCCAGGGAAGGGTTTACAGCGCCCCCGTCGCGGGTTATTCAGATCGTACTCAGTCAAGCAGCTTCGACAGCGATGGTCTTCGAGCGACCTTCACGTAGCTCCTTCAGCAACGTCTCGCGGCGCTCGTTGGCTTTCTCAGCGGCGGCCTCACGAACCGGCCCGAAACCACGAATCTCTTCCGGCAGCTTAGCAAGCGCCAGGGCCGTAGCGTGATTTGCCCCGTCAAGACGAGCCACCAGCTCATCAATCAGCTGCTCGTAGTCCGCCAATAGGGCGCGGTCCAGCTTCCGGTCAGCGCTGAAGCGAAACGGGTCCAGCGCCGTGTTACGCAAACCGCGCATCTTTGCCAGCGCGCCCATTGCCTTCAGTACCCAGGGGCCGAAGCGGCGCTTCACAGGACGCCCCTGCGCATCTTTTCGGCCACTCAGAAGCGGCGGTGCCAAGTGGAACCTTAGCTTATAATCCCCTGCAAATGTTGCGTTGACCTCCTCCAGGAAATCGCTCTGGGTGTAGAGCCGCGCTACTTCGTACTCATCTTTATACGCCATCAAGCGATAAAGCTGATGCGCGACGGCTTCACTCAATGAGTCGCCACCGTTTAACGCGGCCTCTGCGTCACGCACTTTCGTCACCTGGGCGACGTAACGCTCAGCCAAAGCACGGTTCTGATAACGCTCCAGATGACGGCTATTACGCGCGACCACGTCGTCCAGCGTAGCATTCGCGGACAGTGGCATCGTATCCAAGTGCTGCTGAAGGTAGTCGGGCTCCACCGCTGCCAAGCGGCCCCAGGCAAAGGCCTGACGGTTCTTTTCTACGGCGACGCCGTTAAGCTCCAAGGCACGCTGCAGTGCAGGTTCAGAAAGTGGCACTAGCCCCTGTTGCCATGCAAACCCCAGCATCATCATATTGGAAAATACGGTATCCCCTAGCAGCTGTTCCGCTAGGCGATTGGCGTCCAGCGACGCGAAGCGTGCATCTCCCACTGCATCACGCAGCATGTTAAGGCGCTTGCCGGGCTGCATATCCGCATCGCGATAAAGGACATAGTCCGCCGTGGCGAGCTCGGCCAGATTGGCCACAATACGCGTGGTCGGCTGCAGCACATTCAGCGCTTTCTGCGAACTGGCCACCACCATATCGCAAGCGATCATTGCATCGGCCTGACCCGCTTCGATACGTACCTGATTAAGCTCGCTGGGCTGAGATGCCAAGCGGACATAGCTAAGTACCGCCCCGCCTTTTTGCGCAAACCCCATGAAGTCGAGCACACTGGAGCCCTTGCCTTCCAGGTGAGCAGCCATGGTGATCAGCTGGCCAACGGTCACTACGCCTGTGCCGCCAACGCCCCCCACCAGCAGATCATAAGGGGCCGCCAAAGGGGCAATAGCAGGGCTTGGCAAATGCGACACCCGTTTCCAAAAGGCGTTGTCGGCCGTCACACCTTGACCTTTACGCAGTTCGCCACCTTCAACAGTGACAAAGCTAGGGCAAAAGCCGCTGACACAGGACATATCCTTGTTGCAGGACGACTGGTCGATTTTGCGCTTGCGTCCTAACTCGGTCTCGCGAGGCACCACCGATAAACAGTTCGACTGTACCGAGCAGTCTCCACAGCCCTCACAGACATGGTGGTTGATAAACACGCGGCGGGCTGGGTCTTCCATCAACCCGCGCTTGCGCCGACGGCGCTTTTCAGCTGCGCATGCCTGGTCATATATCAACACGGTGCAGCCGGGGATCTCGCGCAGTTCACGTTGTAGCGTATCCATCTCTTCGCGGCCGTGGAAAGTCACCCCTTCAGGGAATTCCTTTTCATGCCCCCGGTACTTCTCCGGTTCGTCACTGACCACCATGACCCGGCGAACGCCTTCATCCAGCGATTGTCGGGCAATCATCGGAACATTAATTTGCCCATCCACCGGCTGGCCGCCCGTCATGGCCACCGCGTCGTTGAATAGAATTTTGTAGGTAATATTGACGTTGGCAGCCACTGCCTGGCGCACCGCCATTGAGCCGGAGTGAAACCAGGTGCCTTCGCCTAAGTTCTGGAAAATATGACCATTGCCGGTAAAGCGACTCTTGCCTACCCAGTTAACGCCTTCGCCACCCATCTGAATTAATGATTCGGTGCTGCGGTCCATCCACGAGGCCATAAAGTGGCAGCCGATCCCCGCCAGGGCTTTACTGCCTTCCGGCACTTTCGTCGAGCTGTTGTGTGGGCAACCGGAGCAGAAATACGGCATGCGACGTACACCGCCAAGCTCTTTAACACCTGCTTGGCACGCATCAACGGTTGCCAGCTTGTCGCTAAAATCAATCTTGAAAAAGCGCGCTAAACGCTCTGCGACAAAGCCTGCCAAGAGGCGCGGGCCAAGCTCTCCAACAAAGGGAATCAGCGGTTTGCCAGTTTCATCCTGCTTGCCGGTAATGATCACTTCGCCTGGATGGTCGGGTTCTGACATGTACTCTTTTAGCTGGCTTTCAATAATGCCGCGTTTCTCTTCAATGACCAGCACCTCGCGCTTGCCATGAATAAACTCAAGAATGCCGGGTCGATGGAGCGGCCATACCATCCCAACTTTGTATATTTCCACACCCAATTCACGCAGCTTCGCTTCATCCAGCCCCAATAAACGCAGCGCCTCAAGTAAATCCAGGTGTCCCTTGCCGGTGGTCACCAGCCCAAACGTCGCCTGTTCTTGGCGAAATAAATACTGATCAATCGGGTTGGCCGTGGCAAACGCCTGAACGGCAGCCAGCTTGTGCTCAAGGCGGGTCTCAAGCTGCGGCCCCGGCAAGTCGGGCCAGCGATAATGTAGACCGCCTTCCGGCACATCGAATTCAGGCGTTACATATTCCGGTAACGGGGGCACGTCCACCGACGCGCCACTCTCGACGGTTTCAGAAACCGCTTTGAAACCCACCCAGCAACCCGAGAAACGTGAAAGTGCATAACCCCACAGCCCAAAGCGTTCATATTCTGCCAATGAAGCAGGGCTCACCACCGGCATAAACCACGCCATAAAGGCAACATCCGACTGGTGTGGCATTGAGGACGACACACACCCATGGTCATCACCCGCGACCACCAGCACACCGCCAGTCGGTGAGCTGCCATAGGCATTACCGTGCTTTAACGCGTCACCCGCGCGATCAACGCCTGGCCCTTTGCCATACCACATACCAAAGACGCCATCGACCTGCCGTTCAGGGTCTGTCTCTACCTGCTGGCAGCCCAGCATCATGGTGGCAGCCAGGTCTTCATTGATCGCGGGGACAAAATCAATTTTGTGCGATGCCATAGCGGCTTTCGCTCGCCAAATCTCTTGGTCTACACCGCCCAAGGGAGAGCCACGATAGCCGCTGATGAGACCTGCCGTGTGGCGGCCATCGCGGCGATCAAGCTCGGCCTGGCGCAAAGCAATGCGCACCAACGCCTGGGTGCCGGTTAGAAAGACACGGCCTTCTCCGCGGCTATAGCGGTCAGCCAGTTCGTAGTCATCAAGTGTGATATCGAGAGACGGGTTAGTAGAACCAGCCTGCTCAGCGATTGAGTGGATTGTCATGAGAGATCACCAGTACGGTTGAAGAGTTATAGTTGTAATACGCTTGAGTCTAGCCAAGAGCGCACTAAAGGTGCTTGCTAATTCACTCTTCAAAAGTCTGGTTATTAATCATTCCTTTCATTTTTTTTCTTTAGACGCAATGATATTCAACAAACCACAAATAAATGAAATGACGCCATGAGAG
>NZ_AHBC01000059.1:0-7759 GCF_000236625.2 Halomonas sp. GFAJ-1 | reverse complement strand
TATTTAGTGCTTATTTGATAGTTATGCACAGATTTTTTATGATTTTAACCTGTTGATAAAATTATCTTTAAATAGCTTATCCACAATTAGTATCCCCACTATTAATAACAATAGGTTTTAAGTAATACTACTAGTAATAATAGTCCATCGGTGTGGCGCCACTGATGAACAGTCACTAAAACGGGCATTGCCTTTTTAACGCTTTTTATGCAAGGAAAAATTGCACCGGCGGCGGGAAGTCTCTACAATTTCCGGTCTTGAATTGAATCTACCCGGCTAGTTCTCACTGGACCGGGTCTTTTGGAATTCATTTTCCGTCCTAAACCACGTGGGAATAACGAGTTATGAAACGCACTTTTCAACCTAGCGTTCTCAAGCGCAAGCGCGCGCATGGCTTCCGTGCTCGTATGGCAACCAAAAACGGCCGTGCTGTAATTTCACGCCGCCGCGCCAAAGGCCGCAAGCGTCTGAGCGCCTGATTTCGGATTGCGTGTGCTGCATCAAGGCTTTCCCCGGTGCTTGCGTTTGCTAAACGCTGGGGATTTTAGTCACGTGTTTGAACAAGCAGACCTAAAAGTTCATGGCAAAGGTATGATGGCGCTAGCGCGCTTAAGTACTCGGGGGCATCCCCGCATTGGACTGGTGGTCAGCAAAAAAAATGTGAAGCGCGCTGTTGATCGCAACCGCTTTAAGCGTCTTGTTAGAGAATCCGCTCGGCTTCGCCAAGATCACTTACCCTCAATGGATATAGTAATTCTGGCTAAGCGTGGTGTTCAGGATATTGATAATGAAACGCTCCACCGCCAGCTACACGGCATGTGGAAGCGACTTCAGCGTGACGCACAGGCGGTGTCTTCAACTCCCCCGCTTGATGGCGTAACACGTGACGCTTGACGACACACCTCGCCGCTCGACCTCGGCCTGCCGCCTGGCAGGCTTTCGTGTGTCATGGGTCGAGTAAATGACACTGCGCCATTAGCATGTTCACCACCCATCGGGCAGAACCCTCATGGACGTAAAACGACTTTTATTACTGATTCCACTGGCTGTACTGGCCTACCTACTGGTAGTCCAATGGAATCAGGATTACGGGCAGATCTCCTACGATTCGTCGCCTGAGATTACACAAAGTAGCAACGGCGCCCCGGCAAGCGATCCCTCCAATGGCGATGATTTGGCGGTTCCCAGCACCTCGGCCCCCCAAAGCGCTATCGGCGATGGCATGCAGGATGCGACTGAAAGTGAAACGGCAAGCCGCGACTTTATTGCCGTTACCACTGATGTTCTCGATGTGCGTATTGACCCGCACGGCGGCGATATCGTCTATGCAGCGCTACCTCAGCATAAGTTAACCCTGGATTCAGACCGGAACTATGTACTGCTTTCAGACAACACAAACCGCAGCTACGTAGCACGTTCAGGCCTACAGTTAGATGGCCAGGCTAGCCGCATCGTGTTTACCCCTGAGCGCTCTGAGTATCGCCTGGGTAATAACGAAGAGCAGCTAAGCGTGGATCTAACCGCCGAGGTTAACGGTGTCGATATCATCAAGCGGCTCTCGTTTGAGCGCGGAAGCTATGCTGTCGAAGTGAGCTACTACTTAGCTAATAATACCGACGCGCCTGTTAGCGCACGCTTTATTGGCCAACTAGCGCGGGATAACAGCCCCGACCCGTCTAGCGGTGTTGCAATGGGTATGAGCTCCTATTTAGGGGCTGCCTATTCCACGCCAGATACGCGCTACGACAAGATCGACTTTGACGATATTCAACGTGGTCGATTCGAAAACCGTGAGGCGCAAGGTGGCTGGGTGGCCATTATCCAGCACTACTTTGTTTCTGCCTGGGCGCCTGCACAAAATCAGCAGAACCTTTTTTACGCCACGACCGATTCTCGCGACCGTAATGTAGCTGCTTTTGCAGGCCCAACCACCAGCATTGCTGCTGACGGTGAGGCCACGTTAAGCGCAACGCTCTATATGGGCCCTAAGGTTCAAGACTATCTTGAACAAGTGGCACCCAACCTGCGCTTAACCGTGGATTACGGCTGGCTATGGTTTATCGCCAACCCGCTGTTCTGGCTACTGGATAAAATCCATGATGTGGTCGGCAACTGGGGGTGGTCGATTGTACTGCTGACCGTATTGGTGAAACTGGCACTGTTCCCGCTTTCTGCCAAGGCATACAAGTCTATGGCACGTATGCGGAAACTCGGCCCGGAGATGCAGCGTCTCAAAGAGATGTATGGCGATGATCGTCAGAAAATGTCTCAAGAGATGATGAAGTTCTACCAGAAGGAGAAAATCAATCCTCTGGGCGGCTGCTTACCGATCCTGGTGCAAATGCCGGTGTTTATTGCACTTTACTGGATGTTGCTTGAATCCGTTGAGCTTCGCCACGCACCCTTTATGTTCTGGATCCAGGATCTATCGGTGAAAGATCCGTATTTCATTCTGCCGATCCTGATGGGTATTTCGATGTATGTTCAGCAGTTGCTGAACCCGACACCGCCGGACCCCATGCAAGCGAAGATTATGAAGATGCTACCGATTATCTTCACTTTCTTCTTCCTGTGGTTCCCGGCAGGTCTGGTCATCTACTGGGTGGTCAACAACATTATCTCGGTCGCGCAGCAGTATGTTATTACGCGTAATATCGAGAATGACCCCAGCGTGGGTAAAGGGATGCGAACCAAATAGCGCATCTTACGAAGCAACCAGACCCCCGCTCTTGCGGGGGTCTGGCGTTTTAGGCGTAACTTAGGCATAACAACGCCTCACTATTTTCCATTCAGTAACGGGAACCGCCATGGCCGATCGACTTTATACCCAAGACACTATTACCGCCCTGGCAACCCCTCCTGGCCGTGGCGGAGTAGGCATTATTCGCGTGTCAGGCCCTGCCTGCCGTGATATCGCCTCCGCCATACTTGGGCACTGTCCAGCCCCACGCTTCGCCCACTACGGGTCATTTAACGGCGCTGAAGGCACCATTGATGAAGGGATAGCCCTGCTATTCAACGGCCCATCCTCCTTTACCGGTGAAGATGTGCTCGAGCTTCAAGGGCATGGCGGCCCGATCATCATGGATATGCTGTTGGAACGCTGCCTTCAGTTGGGCGCCCGCTTGGCGCGTCCTGGCGAGTTCTCCGAGCGCGCTTTTCTCAACGACAAACTTGATCTCGCCCAGGCCGAAGCGATTGCCGATTTGATTGATGCTTCCTCGCGTTCGGCGGCCGAAAACGCCGTGAGGTCGCTACAAGGTGAATTTTCTCAGCGCGTTTCAGCCCTCGTGCAGCGGCTAATTGAGCTGAGGGTTTATGTAGAAGCCGCCATTGATTTCCCTGAAGAGGAGATCGATTTCCTTGCCGATGGCCATGTAGCCCAGCACCTAGCAGGCGTGCAGCAAGCATTAGCCGATGTACGTAAAGCGGCAGGCCAAGGTGCCTTGCTGCGTGAGGGTATGAGCGTGGTTATCGCTGGGCGCCCCAATGCGGGTAAGTCCAGCTTGCTAAACGCGCTGACGGAGCAGGATACCGCTATTGTGACGGATATCGCCGGCACCACCCGAGACGTGCTGCGCGAACATATCCATATTGACGGCATGCCGTTGCATATCATTGACACCGCAGGGCTGCGCGACACCCCGGATGCTGTTGAAAAAATTGGCGTAGCCAGGGCGTGGGAAGAGATTGAAAAAGCAGATCGGGTGTTATTGCTGGTCGATGCCGCGACGACTGAAACAACGGATCCGATGACTATTTGGCCAGAATTTGTGGCACGTCTTCCCGATAAAGCACGCTTGACGCTGGTGCGTAATAAGATTGATACCAACGCTGAACAGGCGGGTATTGATTTATCCACAACCACTCCCACACTAAGACTCTCGGCTAAAACCGGTGAGGGTGTGGATAGTTTAAAAGCCCATCTAAAAGAGATCATGGGCTTTTCAACCACTACAGAAGGGCGTTTCTCAGCGCGCCGCCGTCATCTAAATGCCTTAGACCGCGCTATGACCGCACTAGAAACCGGGCGAGCCCAGCTAGATGGCTACGGGGCTGGAGAGTTACTTGCTGAAGATCTACGTGATGCCCAGCAAGCCTTGGGAGAGATCACCGGTGAATTTAGCGCCGATGATCTGCTTGGCGAGATTTTCGGCAGCTTCTGTATTGGTAAGTAACCGATTTCTATTCACCTACTAACCATTCACTGTGATAGCGGCTTTCAGCGCCTAGCAGCGGCGACATTTGCGCCATTGCCGCAGCTAAGTGCTCATTGAGCCCCCAGGGGGGGTTAATAACGAGCATGCCACTGCCATACATACCGTGGCTTTGTGCGTTAGGTTGGCGCAGCTGCAGCTCGCTGCGCCAAATTTTACGGATGCCGCTCTCCTCCAAGCCTGTTAATAGCGTGTGGTGATGGCCTGCTGGCAGCAGTGGGTACCAAATCATTAGTACTGCATGGCGCGCTTTTTCCATGGCGTACACCGCCGCATCGGCCACGTCTTGATACTCTGTTTTAAGCTCGTAGCTGGGGTCAATTAGCGCGCATAAGCGTGGCGTTGCCACAGGCACTAACTTTCTCAACCCAGCCAAGCCGTCACCATAAATTCGCTGAGCCTGCTTAGGAAGCGCTTGACCGTTTAAGTGCTCATGCTCCCCGGGGTGCAGCTCATAAAGTTTAAGCCGATCTTGTTCACGCAGCGGTTGGGAGAGCCACCAAGGTGATCCCGGATAATGGGTTAGCTCATCCCCTTTAGGCTGAGCGCTAACCAGCGCTTCTAACCACGCTTCCAACAGCGGATTCTTCAACTCGCGGCGAGCCTGCCATAGCGGCCAAATACCTGCGCGGTACTCTTGTAGCCGCTGGGTCTCTTTTGTGGCAAGGGGATAGAGGCCTCTTCCAGCGTGGGTGTCTATATATGTAATGGCTGTTTTTTTACGTAATAAATAATCAATGACTGCGTAAAGCGTGAGGTGTTTATGTACATCGGCAAAATTGCCGGCATGGTAGGCGTGTTGATAGGACAGCATGGCAGCTCGCTAACAGTTAATCGAAAAAAGCCCGCTATGTGAGCATAGCGGGCTTTTAGCAGCAATACCGGAGTTAGATGATCGTTGCTAACCCAATAGTGACTGGCTAGCCTTGGCCATCGCCAGTGGGCGTAAGAGTAATCTCAACTCGGCGGTTTTGGGCGCGGCCTTGGTCTGTGTCGTTACTCGCCACTGGCTGGTTAGCACCATAACCCCTGGTATTAAGGCGCGTGGAAGAAACGCCATTTTGGCTTAAATAACTGCTTACCGCCTGAGCGCGACGCTCAGAGAGACGCTGGTTATAGCTGGGGTCACCTACACTATCGGTGTGGCCCGCAATGTTCACCCGAGTGTCTTGATACTGCGTCAATACATTGGCTACTTCGTTGAGTGCACCACGAGCTTCACTAGTAAGGTCTGCTGAGTCAAAGCCAAACGTCACGCCGCTTGGCATATTGAGAACAATATCATCACCGCGACGGTCAATTTCGATACGTGACCCTTGTAGGTTTTCACGCAGCTGCTGCTCTTGGCGATCCATATAAACGCCAATCCCTGCACCTGCAGCTGCGCCAACGGCCGCGCCAATTAATGCACGATCACGTCGGCTGGTACTGCCATCACCGGATAACGCACCTGCCGCTGCACCCACAGCCGCGCCAATGCCCGAGCCCATCGCAGTACTAGAGCGTTGCGTTTGGCCGCCATAAGGGTCTGTGGTCGCACAACCGGCCACTAAGATAGCAGCCGCTAGCGGGGTCAGTAGTCGAAAAATACGCATCGCTCACTCCATTTTATCTTCAGGGTAATGCTGTTATATCGCTGATCACTCATCACTTATCAAGGCCAGCAACTCATTCAAGAATAATAGACCTTGAGGCGAAGCACGTAGCTTTTCAGGCATTTCCATCAAAAGTCCTTTTTCATGGGCACTTTGTAAGCGTTTAAGTAACACAGCCTCAGGCTGCCCGGTATGGCGTGTCCACTTCCCCACGGTGACACCATCCGTTAAACGCAGTGCGTTCATCGCAAATTCGAGCGGTAGCTCATCAACACTGATGAGCTGCTTCCCCGCAATAAAGCCACGCGGGTCATTTACACGCCGTAAATAAGCGTCTGGTTGGCGTGTTTTCCAACGCCGCCCTATATGCCACTGCCCCTCTTGGTCAATGGTCGTCAGCTTACCGTGAGCTCCCGCCCCAATGCCAAGATAGTCTCCAAACTGCCAGTAATTGATGTTATGACGACTTTGCTGGTGAGGCTTTGCATAGGCAGATATTTCATAGCGATGTAGGCCCGCTTGCTCAAGACGCTGATGGCCCGCTTCTTGGATATCCCAAAGCGCCTCCTCTTCAGGGAGTACCGGAGGATGAGAAAAGAAGGCGGTATTAGGTTCAAGCGTTAATTGATACCAAGAGAGATGCTCGGGTGAGATCGCCAGGGCTTGTTCTATATCCTCCAGTGCTTGTGCAGGCGTTTGCTGAGGCAGCCCATGCATCAAATCAATATTGAGATTATTAAACCCCGCTTTACGAGCCTGCTTGACCGCTTGTAGGGCTTCTTGGCCGCTATGAATACGCCCTAACGCTTCGAGCTGCGTGGCATGAAAACTTTGCACGCCTAACGATAAACGGTTAATACCCGCTTCTCGGTAGCCAATAAAACGTTCTTGCTCGGTTGTCCCAGGATTGGCTTCAAGGGTAATTTCAATATCGGCAGCAAAGGGAAGGCGTTGGCTTATTGCGTAAAATAGTTCGCGATAAAACGCTGGCGATAGCAGGCTGGGAGTCCCCCCTCCAATAAAGATCGTCTCGATCGTTCGCCCAGCCGCCAGGGTAAGATCCCCATCAAGGTCTTTCAGAAGCGCGCCTAAATAAGCCTTTTCCGGCAGCTCACTGCGCTCAGGCTCATGCGAGTTAAAGTCGCAATAGGGACACTTGCGCACACACCATGGCGTATGGATGTAGAGCGAGAGCGGAGGTAATGGCTCAGCCATGCGCCACCTTCAAAAGGTCCACTAAACTCTGTAGCGCGCGACCTCGATGACTCAAACGGTTTTTGGTTTCACTGGGTAGCTCAGCCACACTCATCCCCTGGTCGGGTAACCAAAAAAGCGGATCGTAACCAAAGCCGCCCTCTCCTCGTGGATGGGCCAGAATCTCACCCTCCCAACTGCGTTGAACAATAACTGGAACAGGGTCTTCAGCATGGCGCAAATAGACCAGCACACACCAGTAGCGACCGGTTCGCTGCCCCTCTGCGCACTCACTAAGCGCTTCTAATAGCTTTGCATTGTTTTTCTGATCGCTTTTCGGCTCCCCAGCATAGCGCGCTGAGTAAATCCCCGGCGCCCCGTGGAGTGCATCTACTTCTAAGCCAGAATCATCAGCCAACGCGGGTAACCCACTGACTCGGCTCGCCTCTCGTGCTTTTAGCAATGCATTTTCTACAAACGTAAGCCCTGTTTCTTCCACATCACATACGCCAAATTCTGCCTGAGGGCGGACATCAAACCCTAGTGGCATCAGTAACTGGTTGAACTCTCTAAGCTTTCCATCATTGCCGCTGGCTAACACCAGGGGAGTAAGCGTTGACATAGGTAAACCTCCAAACAAGAGACGCTCAGTCTACGCCTATCGAATACGCATCAGAAGCCAACAAAGTGTTACTCAATGTATCGTTGCTTATTATTCTAAAATTTATTTTAAACCGAACAAATATATTCAAA
>NZ_AHBC01000060.1:0-12097 GCF_000236625.2 Halomonas sp. GFAJ-1 | reverse complement strand
GCATCAAACTTGGCTCAAGGTTCAAACGAATTCATTCAAACTTACGTTTTCATGACCGCTTGCCTTGATATTTGGTGATTTATCACCCTCATCGGCAAGCGCCCACATGAATTACCTGATCAAATTGTTAAAGAGCGTTTCGCTAATAACCGGCTTGCCGTTGAACTGGCTTGCCTCAGCGAGGAAGGCGTATTCTACGCATTTCCTGGTGGTTGTCAACCGCTGTTTTCAGTGACTGAATCCAGCGAACGAGGCGAGCCACACAACTGCTCTAACCTACTGACAAACCGAAGGTTTTCACCTTCATTCACCGCTGGTAACGCTTGGCGCCCCCGGCAGCGGATGCGTACTTTACGGATTCGCCGCCGTCTTGGCAAGGGCTTTGTTGAAAATAAGTCGAAAAATTCTCAACTTTTGGCTTTTGCCTTGCGCATCAAAGCTAATACCGGACCAGAAGCCACATAGGCACCAAAAAGTAGTAGTAGCATTACTGAGGGCTCGACCGAGATCATAACGAACCCTAGCACCACTGCTAAAAGCACCACGAAAGGCACTGGCTTTTTAAAATCTAGGTCTTTAAAGCTGTAATAGCGAATATTACTGACCATCAAGATACCCGCAGCACCAACAACAAACAGCATCAGCAACTTGAAGCCAAAAGCATCTGCATCAAAACTGTGGAAGGTCCAGACACAAGCAGCCACAAGCGCCGCCGCTGACGGACTGGGCAAGCCGATAAACCACTTCTTATCAACACTACCGATTTGCACATTGAAACGCGCCAGGCGTAAGGCTGCACAGGCTACGTAGAGAAACGCCACGACCCAGCCTGTTTTACCGATATCTTGCAGAATCCAAGTAAACGCCACCAAGGCAGGCGCCATTCCAAACGAGATCATATCGGCTAGACTATCGTACTCAGCGCCAAACTCACTTTGGGTATTGGTCATCCGGGCTACACGGCCATCCAAACCATCCAACACCATCGCAATAAATATCGCCACTGCGGCGGAGGTGAACTCGCCGTTAATACCTGCTACCACCGCGAAGAATCCTGAGAACAGCGCAGACGTGGTGAACAGATTGGGTAGTAAGTAAATACCTTTGCGACGGATTTTCTTGCCGTTTTCAACCGCCTCTTCAACGACCTCAGTTTCCCGTAAGAAAACGGCGGCGAGATCTTCATTACTTACAGCATCGTCGCTAACCGTGTCATTACTAAAAGCATCGTGCCCAACATCGCCTTGAACGACCGCCTCGTCACTACTTGCTGCCTTCTGGCCTTTCTGAGACGCTGACTGCGGGGTCTTTTCGTGCTCTTGATCGCGAGCATTCTGGGTCATAAATATCATCCGTTTGAAGTGAAGCCACAAGAACTGTGATCTCTTTTCATTCTACACGGTGGCGCTAACTCAGCCAGTCAATTGCAGCATGCAACGTCAAACGCCTCGGGGCGCGACAATGCGCGCCCCGAGGTTCTAGTTAATGCACTAGCCGTTAACCACTTAGTTTTTCGATTTATCAACCAGCTGATTAGCGGCAATCCACGGCATCATGCCACGCAGCTTAGCACCCACTTGCTCAATTTCGTGCTCAGCATTCAGACGGCGACGTGCGGTCATGGACGGGTAATTAGTGCTGCCTTCCTGAATAAACATTTTGGCATACTCACCCGTTTGAATACGCTTGAGTGCATTGCGCATTGCTGCACGCGACTCATCGTTAATCACCTCAGGACCAGTAACGTACTCACCGTACTCCGCATTGTTGGAGATGGAGTAGTTCATGTTAGCGATACCGCCTTCATACATCAGGTCAACAATCAGCTTAAGCTCATGCAGGCACTCGAAGTACGCCATTTCCGGTGCATAACCCGCTTCCGTCAGGGTTTCAAAACCGGCTTTTACTAGCTCAACCGCACCACCGCACAAAACCGCTTGCTCGCCGAACAGGTCGGTCTCAGTCTCATCCTTGAAAGTTGTTTCGATGATACCGCTACGGCCGCCACCAACGCCTGCCGCATAGGAAAGCGCCAGCTCTTTAGCATTGCCCGATGCATCTTGGTGAATAGCGATCAGGTCAGGAATACCGCCACCCTTAACAAACTCAGAGCGCACGGTATGACCCGGCGCCTTCGGCGCGATCATGATCACGTCGAGATCTTTACGCGGCTCGATCTGGTTGTAGTGAATGTTGAAGCCATGGGCGAACGCCAGTGTCGCGCCCTCTTTAAGGTTCGGCTCGACTTCTTGCTCGTAGATAGCCTTTTGGTTTTCGTCCGGTGCCAGAATCATGACCACGTCAGCGGTTTTGCACGCTTCCGGTACGCTAGCCACTTTTAAACCAGCCGCTTCTGCTTTAGCAGCGGAAGAGGAACCTTTGCGCAGCGCGACGGTGACGTCAACGCCAGACTCTTTCAGGTTGTTGGCGTGGGCATGCCCTTGAGAGCCGTAACCAACGATGGTGACTTTTTTGGCTTGAATAAGGGACAGGTCACAATCTTTATCATAGTAAACGTGCATGGCGCAGCTCCAAAAATAGTATTCGATCAAAAAGTGATCATTGTATGGTGATGATTTTCATGACGCGTGTCAGCGTTGATGGCCACCCGTGCCGTCTTGTGCAGCACTGGGATTCGGCGTTGAGGCCACTCTACGACAGTGCGCCTATTGCGTAAAACGCTATGTTTGCAACACACTATTTCATATTATGAAATTACGCATGGTTTGAGGGTTACTATGGATTTCCGCCTACTTAAACACGTGGTCACTCTGTCAGAGACGCTACATTTTGGCCGCGCTAGCGAGCTTTGCCATATTAGCCCTTCGACGCTTAGCCGCTCTATTCAGCAGGTGGAAACTGAGCTAGGCACTCGCCTGTTTGAGCGGGACAACCGGCATGTGACGCTCACTTCTCAAGGCAGTACGTTCCAACACTACGCCCGAGAGACGCTAGAGCAGTGGGAAGCGCAAAAGCGTACATTGGCAGCCACCACGGCGCAGCTGAGCGGTGAAATCAGCATTTATTGCTCGGTGACGGCCAGCTACAGCTTTCTGTATGAATTATTAAGTGATGTGCGCACTCGCCATCCCGGCATTGAACTCAAACTGCATACTGGCGACCCCGCTGACGCCATGTCACGGGTACTAGAGGGCGCAGACGATATGGCGATTACCCCTCGCCCGCGTATTCCCCCCAGCGCGCTCGCGTTTAAATCGCTAACCCGCTCACCGCTGCTGTTTATTGCACCGACAGAAGCCCACCACTGGCTACCGCGCAAACCCGAAAGCTCAACAGCCGAACAGTGGCAGCACGTGCCGATGATTTTGTCGGAAGCCGGGCTCTCCAGAGAGTTTGCGAATACGTGGTTTAAAGCGATGGGCATTTCGCCGCGCATTTATGCCCAGGTAGCGGGTCACGAAGCGATTGTGAGCATGGTTGGGCTGGGGTTTGGCGTAGGGGTGGTTCCGAAAATAGTGTTAGATAACAGCCCGCTGGCAGAGCGTGTGCAAGTGCTAAATGTAAAACCCGAGCTACCCCACTACGATGTAGGGCTTTGCGTACTCAATCGGCGGTTAAAAAACCCGATAATTGATGCTTTTTGGGCAGCGGTAAACGCGCGTTAACGCGTTTGGTGGCAGGGCATCACTCATAAACAAGCCGCCCGACAAAGGGCGGCTTCTCACTGGTACAACGAACAACGACAGCGGCAAAGCGCGACTTACAGCGACAACACTTTATCGCCGCGAGCAATACCGGATACCCCGGTACGCGCCACTTCCAGAATGCCTACCGGCGCCATGGCCTGAAGAAAAGCATCCAGCTTGCCCGCGTCGCCAGTAATCTGAACGGTATAAAGGCTTGGCGTTACGTCGACGATCTGTGCACGGAAAATATCCACCGTACGCTTAACTTCATCGCGAGCAGCGCCTAACGCTTTCACTTTCACCAGCATCAGCTCCCGCTCAATGTGATTACCTTCGGTCAGGTCGACCAGCTTCACCACATCGATCAGTTTATTAAGATGCTTAGTGATCTGCTCGATCACCCGGTCATCGCCAATGGTAGTGACCGTTAAGCGAGACAGCGACGGATCTTCCGTCGGTGCCACGTTCAGCGTTTCAATGTTGAAGTTACGCTGGGAGAACAGCCCGACCACACGTGACAGCGCACCCGGTTCGTTTTCCATCAGAATCGAGATGATATGACGCATCAGGTACGCTCCGTTTTAGACAGCAGCATGTCACGCATAGCACCTAACGGCACCTGCATCGGATAGACGTGCTCAAAAGGGTCAACCTTCACATCCAGGAACACCAGCTCATGCTTGTTGGCAAAGGCACGCTCTAGCGCCGGCTCCAACTCCTCAAGGGTATTCACGGTGATCGCGGTAAATCCGTACGCCTCAATCAGCATATGGAAGTCTGGCAGCGACTCCATATAAGAGTGCGCATGGCGGGATTTGTAGTTCAGATCCTGCCATTGGCGAACCATGCCAAGCGATGCGTTGTTGAGGTTTACAATTTTGACGCCTATGCCGTACTGCTTACAGGTCGAGAGTTCCTGCATCATCATCTGGAAGCTGCCTTCACCGGTGACGCAAACAACGTCGTCATCTGGGAAGCTCTGCTTGATGCCCATGGCCGCAGGGAACCCAAAGCCCATGGTGCCCAAACCGCCCGACGTGATCAGTCGGTTAGGCTTGTCGAACTTGTAGTACTGGGCCGCAAACATCTGATGCTGGCCAACGTCAGTGGTCACGTAGGCTTCACCGCGAGTAACACGGCACAGCGCTTCGATCACTTCCTGAGGCTTCAACACTTCGCCTGGTTTGGAGGGCTCGTAGAGCTTCCCTTCGCGCTCGGCGCGCCAGCCATCGATCTTTTGCCACCAGTCGCTCAGCGCTTCTGGCTGCGCAATTGATTGGCCTTGCACCAAGCTGATCATTTCATTAATAACGCTAGACGCTGGCCCAACGATAGGCACATCCGCACGCACGGTTTTAGATACCGAGCTTGGGTCCACATCCACGTGAATGATTTTTGCCGTGGGGCAGAATTTCGACGTGTTGTTGGTCACTCGGTCATCAAAACGCGCGCCAATGGCGATAATTAAATCCGCATGGTGCATGGCCATATTGGATTCATACGAGCCGTGCATACCCAGCCAACCCAGACACTGCCGATCGCTTTGCGGGTAGGCACCAATGCCCATCAGCGTGGTGGTAATGGGGAAGCCGAGCTGTTTAACCAGATCAGTCAGGCCTTCACTCGCCTTGCCCAACACCACGCCGCCGCCGGTATAAAATACTGGGCGCTTGGCTTTCAGCATCAGCTCAACGGCCTTTTTGATCTGGCCGGTGTGGCCACGAGTCACCGGGTTATAAGAGCGCATCTTGACCTTCTTCGGGTAGACGTACTCATAACGCTCGGTGGGCGCGGTCATGTCCTTGGGTATATCGACGACCACGGGGCCAGGGCGTCCAGTAGCGGCCAGGTAGTAGGCCTTTTTAAGCACTTCTGGAATTTCAGACGGATGCCGAATTGAGAAGCTGTGCTTCACGATGGGCCGCGTCACGCCGACAATATCGGTTTCCTGGAAGGCGTCATCGCCAATCAGGTGGCTCATTACCTGGCCACATAGCACCACCAATGGAATCGAATCCATATAGGCGGTCGCAATGCCGGTGACCGCATTGGTAGCGCCAGGGCCAGAGGTCACCAGCACGGTTCCAGGCTTGCCGGAAGCACGGGCATAACCGTCGGCCGCATGAGTCGCTGCCTGTTCGTGACGCACAAGAATGTGCTTCACCTTGTCCTGACGGAACAGCGCATCATAAATGTGCAGCGCTGCGCCGCCGGGATAACCATAAATGTACTCAACGCCCTCATCTTGTAAGAAGCGGGCGATCATATCTGCGCCGGAAAGCAGTTCCACTGTATTTCTCCCCTAGAGGTCTCGAGTGCGATCCGCAGGACATCCTGCGGTGTCGAGTGCGGCGGTATGCCGCTGCCGGCCCTTGCCGGCACCTGATGCCAAACCCTGGCATATGGCCCGGTTAGGGCCTGCACTCTCATCGGAAGCACTCATTTATTGCGATATAAATCAGTGGCTCCCTCACACGGCGGTTTGCCGTGTCGGGGCGTTGGCCAGGTTGGGCGGTTAGCCCAAACCCGGAAGTCCTTCGGCGGGTAAAGGCCATTGCCTACCCTTCGCGCGGGGATTAGGGGTTGCCCGTTGGTTCCGCGCCCGCAAATCAGGAACCCACAAGATTCCATTAGCGCCCTCAGCCTGTCAACCTCCGATCAAGACAAACGCAACAAACGTCGCCGTAAGCCATTAAAAAAGCCCCGCTAGCAGAGCTAACGGGGCTTTTGCCCTATTCAATTGCGCAGGGCGATCACTTGCCTAAGCGTGTAACCACGCATGCATTACTCAAATATTAATTTCCCTTCACCCGCGCTGATATGAATAGTATCGCCGGGGGCATACTTACCTGCCAGCAGATCTTGGGCCAACGGGTTCTCAATCCGGCTTTGAATCGCCCGCTTGAGCGGCCTTGCCCCATACACTGGATCGAAACCGACGACCGCCAGCTGGGCCATGGCGTCATCGCTGATCTCAAGGCTCAAATCATGTTCCGCTAAGCGTGCTTTCAAACGCTCCAACTGAATACCGGCAATGGCCTGAATTTGCGTTTGACCCAGCGCGTGAAACACCACCACTTCGTCAATACGGTTAATCAGCTCAGGGCGGAAGTGATTACCCACCACCTCCATGACCGTGCTCTTCATGACCTCATAGTCGTTATCATCACCGCCCATGCGCTGGATAATATCCGAGCCCATGTTGGAGGTCATGACGATCACGGTATTACGGAAATCCACCGTACGGCCTTGCCCATCGGTCAAGCGGCCATCTTCGAGCACTTGCAGCAGGATATTAAACACATCCGGATGCGCCTTTTCCACTTCATCTAGCAACAGCACCGAGTAGGGCTTACGGCGCACCGCTTCGGTTAAGTAGCCACCCTCTTCGTAACCCACGTAGCCTGGGGGTGCACCAATCAAACGCGCCACGGAGTGCTTCTCCATAAACTCCGACATGTCGATACGCACCATCGCTTCTTCCGTATCGAACAGGAAGTTAGCCAGCGATTTACATAGTTCTGTTTTACCCACCCCGGTGGGGCCGAGGAACAAGAACGAGCCGTTGGGTCGATTGGGGTCGGCAAGACCCGCCCGGGAACGGCGTACGGCATTAGCCACCGCCTCTACCGCTTCATGCTGGCCGATGACCCGCTCATGCAGCGCCTCTTCCATGCGCAACAGCTTATCCCGCTCGCCTTCCAACATTTTGGAGACGGGAATGCCTGTCCAGCGGGAGACCACTTCTGCAATCTCTTCTTCGGTGACGTTAGAGCGCAGCAGCTGGTGGCTGGCCGTATCCGCCTCGCCTTCCCCTGCTTCGCTAATCTTTTTCTCAAGCGCCGGAATTTTGCCATACTGAATTTCCGACATACGCCCTAAATCACCCTGGCGACGCGCCTGCTCAAGGTCAATGCGCGCCTGCTCCAGCTCTGCTTTAAACTGGGCTGCGCCTTGAATACTGGCTTTCTCTGCTTTCCAAATTTCGTCCAAGTCAGCATATTCACGCTCTAACTCGTGGATCTGGTTGTTCAACGCGTCAAGGCGTTTCTTAGTGGCTTCGTCGGTCTCTTTCTTAAGCGCTTCGCGCTCCATTTTCAGCTGGATTAGGCGACGATCCAGTCGATCCATCTCTTCAGGCTTGGAGTCCAGCTCCATGCGGATACGTGACGCCGCCTCATCGATCAAGTCGATCGCTTTGTCGGGCAACTGCCGATCCGTGATGTAGCGAGTAGACAGTTTCGCCGCCGCAATGATCGCAGAGTCGGTGATATCCACACCGTGGTGGACCTCGTAACGCTCTTTCAAGCCGCGCAGAATAGCCACCGTATCTTCTTCAGACGGCTCATCCACCAGCACCTTCTGGAAGCGGCGCTCCAGCGCGGCGTCTTTTTCGATGTATTTGCGGTACTCGTCCAGCGTTGTAGCGCCCACGCAGTGCAACTCACCACGGGCCAACGCAGGCTTAAGCATGTTGCCCGCATCCATCGCGCCTTCAGCCTTGCCCGCGCCCACCATAGTGTGCAGCTCATCGATAAACAGGATGACCCGGCCTTCTTCCTGGGAAAGCTCTTTAAGCACGGCTTTCAGACGCTCTTCAAACTCGCCACGGAACTTAGCGCCCGCCAATAACGAGCCCATATCCAGCGAAAGAACGCGCTTATCTTTCAGGCCTTCAGGCACTTCGCCGTTCACAATACGCTGCGCCAGCCCTTCGACAATGGCGGTTTTACCCACCCCTGGCTCACCGATTAGTACCGGATTATTTTTGGTGCGCCGCTGCAGCACCTGGATCGTGCGGCGGATTTCGTCGTCGCGTCCAATCACCGGGTCCAGCTTGCCGTCTAGCGCACGCTGGGTAAGGTCCATGGTGTATTTGTTAAGCGCTTCACGCTGGTCTTCAGCGTTAGCATCGTCAACGGAAGCACCCCCGCGAAGGCTGTTAATCGCAGCTTCAAGGGATTTGCGGTTAATCCCTGCCTCTTTCATCAACTTGGTAATCGCTGAATTCATTTCCAGCGCTGCCAGCAGTACCAGCTCAGAAGCGATGAACTGGTCACCACGCTTCTGCGCTTCCCGGTCGGTTAAGTTGAATAGCTTGATGAAGTCACGGGAGGGCTGAACATCCCCGTCGAACTGGCTTACCTTGGGTAAGTTATCTAACTGCTGCACCAAACCATCACGCAGGCGCGAGCTGCTGCCCTCGGCTTTTTCAACCAGAGCTTTAACGCCGGTGTCTTTAGTATCCAGCAGCGCCAGCAGCAAGTGCGCAGGGTCAAGCTGATTATGGCCGTGCCCAACCGCAAGGGACTGCGCCTCAGAAATGGCGGCCTGTAACTTGGCAGTAAATTTATCGAATCGCATGGAGTACCTCCTGGGGGTGCCGTGCGTTTGGACGCACGGTGTCTCCCAATAACGTGTCTTAAATGTGCTAAAAACGTTTAGCTTGACAAGTTAAATGGCGTCAGTTCCACACATTTCAAGAGGGCCGCATCACAAGCATAAAGGAATAGCGCTACTTAGTTGATCCAGATCACACTGGCCATGCGCCCGGTGTTGCCATTGTCACGGCGGTGGGAGTAAAAGCGCGACTCGCAGGCGGTACAGAAATGCCCGCCGCTGATGTGGTGAATCCCCAGCGCCTCTAAACGAAAGCGCGCGAGCCGATATAGGTCTGCCATGTAGTGGCCCAGGCGATAGGGGCTGTGATCAAACGCGTCCGCCGTTTCAGGGTGTACCGCGACAAACGCGCCGTATACCTCAGGGCCTACCTCAAACTGGGCGTTAGAAATAGCAGGGCCTAGCCACACTAAAATATCGTCAGGGTCACAGTTCATCGCAGCGACAGTGGCTTCCAGCACACCGCCTGCTAACCCTCGCCAGCCCGCGTGGGCCACCCCCACTTGCGTGCCTTGGCGGTTACAAAACAGTACCGGTAAGCAATCGGCCGTCAGTACCACGCAGGCATAGTCGTTGCTGCTGGCAACCGCCGCATCGGCTTCCGGCGTATCGCTTTGGTAGCTCTGCTGCACGCGCGCACCATGGGTTTGGTTGAGCCATAACAGCGGGCGCTCATCACCGATCTCTTTATGCATCAACCGACGGCACAGCGCGACGTGATCAGTGTTGTCGCCTACGTGGGTCGCTGGGTTGAACGCTGCAAAATCATCTTGGCTTGGCCCTGTTTCCCGAGTGGTGACGAACGCCCGTACATTTGCAGGCGCGGGCCAGTCGGGTAACAGCAGCGTGGGCTTTAAATCAAACGCATCGCTCATCGCATAGTCTCGTTGTCTTCGCGCAGGTAGTCCAACAACATTAGCAGATCATCGGGTAGATCGATCTGAAAAGTAAGTGTTTCACCACTCACCGGATGCACAAAACTCAGTTTGCGGGCATGCAGCGCCTGGCGCGGAAACTCACGCAAAATCTCTTTTAACGGCTCAGCGGCACCCGGAGGCAGTTTGGCACGGCCGCTGTAAAGCGGATCACCAATCAGCGGGTAGCGGGCATGGGCCATGTGGACGCGAATTTGGTGAGTACGCCCGGTTTCAAGCGTGCAGCGCACGTGCGTATGGGCGCGAAAACGCTCCACTACGCGGTAATGAGTCACCGCTGGCTTGCCCGCCGTGGTTACCGCTTGACGCTTACGGTCTTTCGGATGACGGCCAATGGGCGCATCAATCGTACTACCTGCTACCGGCTTGCCAATCACCACTGCATCATACTGACGCGATACGCTGCGCGCCTGGAGCTGTTCGACCAGCGCCGTTTGGGCAGGCAGGGTTTTGGCGACCATCATCAACCCAGTGGTGTCTTTATCCAGGCGATGGACGATCCCCGCCCGCGGCACCTCCGCTAACGCCGGATGATGATGCAGTAGCGCATTCAACAAGGTGCCATCGGGATTTCCCGCTGCAGGATGCACCACCATGCCAGCAGCTTTATTAATTACCATCACCGCATCGTCTTCGTAGACAATATCTAGCGGGATATCCTGGGGCTCAAAGCGCGTATCTTCTTCAATGGTCGCTTTAAGCACCAGCATTTCGTGACCGTGCAGCTTCGCTTTGGGTTTTAGTTTTGCGCCATCGACCGTTAATTCACCGGCGTTAATCCACGCTTTCAGGCGTTCGCGGGAGTAGTCACTGAACAACTCCGCCGCGACTTGGTCAAAGCGTGCGCCTGCTAGCGTGGCCGGTACCCGCTGCGTCGCTTCAACGATACGAGACATGCAGCACCTCTTCGATACACGAAAAACCTAGCCATGGCATGAAAACTTTTCCTTTAACGGCACCCGACGAAACGTTACTCAGAACATCGCTAAGCCTGCGTTTTGCGTCGAGGTGATTTATAGTGGGCTAACTGCGACCTATTCTACCATTTCTACTTATGGCCATCGTCGCTTTTCGGTGATTGAGGCTTGTTTGCAACGAGGATGATGATGCGCGTTTTTTCCGCTGCCAACCGCTTTGGCGCCCTAGCCTTGAGCCTTGCCCTTTTAGCAGGCTGTGCCAGTAATGGCTCAACCTCTGATGAGGATGATGAATTTGCGGGCGTACAAGAGCGCGAACTTTATGAGTTAGCGCGCACGGCGCTAGATAGCAATCGTTTCCCTATCGCCATTGAGCGCTTGGAAGCACTCGACACCCGCTACCCCTTCGGGCCACATGCCGAGCAGGCGCAACTTGAACTCATTTACGCCTACTACGAAAACAAGAACTGGGAAGAAGCCCGGGCTGCAGCTAGCCGCTTTATCCGCTTGCATCCTGACCATCCCCAGGTTGATTACGCCTACTATTTGCGCGGCCTTTCCGCTTGGCAAGCCGGGCGCTTTAGCCTGGAGCGGCTGCGCTTAATCGATATTTCAAAGCGCGATTTGGGCGCCTCCCGGGATGCGTATAACGATTTCCGTGAGCTGATTCAGCGTTTCCCGCAAAGCCAATACGCCCCCGATGCTCAGCAGCGTATCGTTTACCTGCGTGAACTGCTGGCTCAGCACGAGCTACACGTTGCTGACTACTATTTACGCCGCGGCGCTTACTTAGCCGCCGTTGAGCGGGGCCGCTGGGTTATAGAGAGCTACCCCGAAGCGACCGCCACCCGCGACGCCCTCGCCACGATGGTAGAGGGTTATAAAGGGCTGGGGATGGATGACCGCGCCAGCGAAGTGCTCGCCGTATTGCGGGAGAATGCCCCCGACCATGCGCAACTACGTGGCAGTCGCTTCGTACCCAAACACGGCAGAAGCAATTGAGAGGCTGTCTGCACCTGCTATTAGCTTAGTCCTTGTACAACTTTAAAAACCACGCCTCGGCGTGGTTTTTTGCTTTATCGCACAAAAGCTTAATCAATAAAAACTTAATTAACAAAAACTTATCTATACGAGAATAAAATGCTCCTATGGATTATTTACACAAAACATATACAAAGAGTTGTACAAAAACCTATAA